>NZ_JAHFVL010000001.1:2100000-2317860 GCF_018599185.1 Rhodanobacter sp. LX-99
ATCGTGCCGCTGATGGCCGGCGGCGGCCTGTTCGAGACCGGCGCCGGCGGCTCGGCGCCGAAGCACGTGCAGCAGTTCCTGGAAGAGAACTATCTGCGCTGGGATTCGCTCGGCGAGTTCCTCGCGCTGGCCGCGTCGCTGGAACACCTGGGCAACCGCTACGGCAGCGCCGAGGTCGACGTGCTGGCGAAGACGCTGGACCAGGCCAACGGCAAGTTCCTCGACACCGACAAGTCGCCCTCGCGCAAGGTCGGCGGCATCGACAACCGCGGCAGCCACTTCTACCTGGCGCTGTACTGGGCGCAGGCGCTGGCCGCGCAGGACGTGAACGCCGCGCTGAAGGCGAGGTTCGCGCCGCTGGCCAAGGCGCTGACGGAAAATGAAGCGGCCATCGTCGACGAGCTCAACCGCGTGCAGGGCAAGCCGGTCGACATCGGCGGCTACTACCACCCCGACCTGGCGCGGGTCGGCGCGGCGATGCGCCCCAGCGCCACCTTCAACGCCGCGCTGGCGAAGCTGTCGGCGTGATGCGCTGACCATGGGTTGCGGAACGGGGCGCTGCACGGCGCCCCGTTTTTTTGTCGTCGTCGGCCATCTGCGACTCAGCGTCGTCCTGCCACAATGGCGACTGTCGAAGCCGGAGCTGTCCGTCATGCGTCTGCCGTACCTCGCTTTCCTGTTCGCGCTGGGCGGGCTGTCGCCGGTGTTCGCGCAGTCGGCCGCCACGCCGCCGGCGCCGGACGTGGCCGACCTGCCTGCCGTGGTGGTCAGCGGCGTGCAGCCTGGTCCCGGCCTGTGGAAGGTGAGCAAGGGCGATCACGTGATGTGGGTGCTCGGCACGCTGTCGCCGCTGCCGCGCGCCATGCAGTGGCAGTCGCGCGAAGTGGAGCAGGCGATCGGCGCCTCGCAGCAGGTGCTGCTGGCGCCTTCGGTGCAGTTGAAGGCCGACGTCGGTTTCTTCGGCAAGATGTTCCTGCTGCCTTCGGCCTACAGCGCGCGCAAGAACGCCGATGGCGAAACCCTGCAGCAGGTGCTGCCGCCGCCGGTGTATGCGCGCTGGCAAACGCTGAAGCAGAAATACATCGGCGACGATCGCGGCATCGAGCGCTGGCGGCCGCTGTTCGCGTCGCAGGAGCTGTACCGCAAGGCGCTGAAGGCAAATGGGCTGAGCCGTTCCGGCGGGATCAAGGCGAACATCGACGCGCTGGCCAAGCGCCACGGCGTGCCCGAGCTGCCGACCGACTACCACGTGCTGATCGAGCATCCGCGCGCGGCGATCAAGGCGTTCAAGCAGGCCGCGCCGCGCGACACCACTTGCTTCATCCGCACCCTGGACAGCGTCGAGCACGACATGCCGGCGATGACCGCCCGCGCGAATGCCTGGGCCACCGGCGATCTGCAGGCGCTGCGCGAACTGCCCGACAGCGACCGCCACGACGCCTGCGTGGCGGCGGTGGCAGGCGCCGGCTTTGCGCAGGCGCTCGGGCTTGGCGACGTGCCGGCGAAGCAGCGCGCCGTGTGGCTGGCCGCCGCGCGCAAGGCGCTGGCCGGCAACGCGCAGACCTTCGCGCTGCTGCCGATGGACGAGCTGCTGAAACCGGATGGCTACCTGGCCACGCTGCAAGCCGAGGGCTACCAGGTCGACGCGCCGGAGTGAGGTACGCCGGGAGCCGTGATCAGGCGCTGGCCAGGTCGAGCTGCGCGATCTCGTTGTCGCTCAGCTGCAATGAAGTGGCGCCGAGCAGCTCGCGCAGCTGTTCCACGCTGGTGGCGCTGACGATCGGTGCGGTGATGCCGGGGCGGGCGATCAGCCAGGCCAGCGCGACCTGGGCCGGCGTGGCGTGGTGCGCGGCAGCCACCGCATCGAGTGCGGCGAGCACCTGAAGGCCGTGCGGGTTCAGGAATTTTTTCACCGCGCCGCCGCGTGCGCTGCTCTTGGCCAGGTCGGCTTCGCTGCGGTACTTGCCGCTGAGGAAGCCGCTGGCCAGCGCGTAGTAGCTGATCACGCCGATGTTCTCGCGGCGGATCAGCGGCTCCAGTTCCTTCTCGTAGCCGGCGCGGCTGACCAGGTTGTATTCCGGCTGCAGGCTTTCGTAGCGCGGCAGGCCGTGCTGTTTCGAGACGGCCAGCGCATCGGCGAAGCGGGCGGCGCCGAAGTTCGACGCGCCGATCGCGCGCACCTTGCCGGCCTCGATCAGCCGCGCGAATTCGCCCAGCGTGTCCGCCATCGGCACGCTGGCGTCATCCTGGTGCGCCTGGTACAGGTCGATGCAGTCGACCTGCAGGCGCTGCAGCGAGCCGTCCACCGCCTGGCGGATGTTCACCGGCGACAGGCCGGGATGCTCGGCCCACTTGGCGACCTTGGTCGAGATCACCACGCGGTCGCGCTTGCCGCTCTTCTTCAGCCACTTGCCGATGATGGTTTCCGACTCGCCACCGGCGTTGCCCGGCACCCAGGCCGGATAGACGTCGGCGGTGTCGATCAGGTTGCCGCCGGCGTCGACGAACGCATCCAGCAGTTCGAACGAGCGCTTCTCGTCCACGCTCCAGCCGAACACGTTGCCGCCGAAGGCGAGCGGGGCGATGGAAAGCGGCGAATGGCCGAGTGGACGCTGCTGCATGGAAAACCTCGGACGGAGCTGGGGACACTCCATCCGAGGTGGTTGCCGCCGGCGCCGGAATCAAGCGCCGGCCGCCGCGGTGCGGATCAGCGGGGCCGGACGAGCCGCGGCCACGCCGATGCGCAGCACATCGCCGCGATCACTTTGACCTTCTTGGCGGCGGCCTTGTCGGCGATGGCTTTGCGTTCGCCTGCATCGTCTTGCGGATCAGGCCGCCAGGACGGATCGATGTTGGTGAGGTGACCGTGCAGGAACAGCAAATCTTTCCAGATCGAGCTCATGGGGAAGCCTCCTTGGGAAGCCTTGGACTTGGGGTGCGCTCAAGGTACGCGTGCCTGAGGTCGCCAAAAAGCGATATATTCGCAAGCCAGCCTTGAGAGATATTCAAGATGGGAAAGCTGCCGCTGGGTCTGCTGCAACAGTTCGTGCTGGTCGCCCGGCTGGGCAACCTGTCGCGCGCCGCGGCGCAGGCGAATCTCACCGTCAGCGCGCTCAGCCATCAGATGCGCCAGCTGGAAGAGCGCCTGGAACGGCGCCTGTTCGAACGTGGCCCGCGCGGGGTGACGCTGACGGTCGACGGTTGCAGCCTGCTGGAGGCGGTCGGCGAACATTTCGACGGCATCGAACACGCGCTCTCGCATTACCGCACGCGCCACCACGATGCGCTCACGCTCAGCGCCAGCCCCGGCATCATGTCCAGCTGGCTGGTGCCGCGGTTGCCGAAATTGGTGGCCGCGCATCCGGAGCTGGAGCTCAGCCTGCAGTCCGGTTCGACGCTGGTGAACTTTACGCGCGAACCGGTCGACGTGGCCCTGCGTTACGGTCGCGGCGAATGGGCCGGCCTGCACTGCGAACGGCTGTTCGGCGAATGGATCGCACCGGTGGCCGCGCCCGCGTTGATCGCGCGGATGGCCGGCGTCGATCCGCGCGACCTGTCGCGCTGGCCGCTGCTCGGCGAGCCGAATCCTTCCACGCGCTGGAGCGACTGGTTCAACCGCACCGGCGGCACGCCGCCGACGCGCTACGTGGCGCAGTTCGACAGCCTCGATGCGCTGCGGCATGCGGCGCTGGAAGGCCTCGGCGTGGCCCTGGGGCGGATGGTGACGTCGAAGTCGCTGATCGACGCCGGGCGCTTGCAGGTGCTGGGCGAAAACTACCTGGCGGTGAAGGAGGCGTACTGGCTGGTGTATCCGCCACGCTCGCAGGAGCATCGCGGCTTGCAGCTGTTCCGCGAATGGCTGCTGGCCGAGGCGGACGACTACCGTCGGCAGATGTCGGCGTTCCGGCCCGGCGACACGGCGGTCGATTGATGCGGTTTCGCAAACGGGCCGGACGCGTCATCATCGTGGGTCGTGCCGGTCCATCGTCAGGAGTTGAATCATGAAGTCACGCGCCGCCGTCGCCTGGGAAGCAGGCAAGCCGCTCAGCATCGAACAGGTCGACGTGGCGGGGCCGAAGGCCGGCGAGGTGCTGGTGCGCATCGTCGCCACCGGCGTCTGCCACACCGATGCGTTCACCCTGTCCGGCGCCGATCCGGAAGGGATGTTCCCGGTGATCCTCGGCCACGAGGGCGGCGGCATCGTCGAGGAAGTGGGCGAAGGCGTGACCTCGCTCAAGGTGGGCGATCACGTGATTCCGCTGTACACGCCCGAATGCGGCGAGTGCAAATTCTGCCGCTCCGGCAAGACCAACCTGTGCCAGAAGATCCGCGTCACCCAGGGCCAGGGCCTGATGCCGGACGGCACCTCGCGCTTTTCGTTGAGCGGCAAGCCGCTGCTGCACTACATGGGCACCAGCACGTTCAGCGAATACACCGTGCTGCCGGAGATCTCCGTGGCGAAGATCAACAAGGCGGCGCCGCTGGAGAAGGTGTGCCTGCTCGGCTGCGGCATCACCACCGGCATCGGCGCGGTGCTGAACACGGCGAAGGTCGAGCCGGGCGCGTCGGTGGCGGTATTCGGCATGGGCGGCATCGGCCTGTCGGTGGTGCAGGGCGCGGTGATGGCGAAGGCCGGGCGCATCGTGGTGGTCGACACCAATCCGGCGAAGTTCGAGATGGCGAAACTGCTCGGCGCAACGGATTTCATCAATCCGAAGGATTACCCGGACACGCCGATCCAGCAGGTGATCGTCGAGCTCACCGACGGCGGCGTGGACTATTCGTTCGAGTGCATCGGCAACGTGCACGTGATGCGCTCGGCGCTGGAGTGCTGCCACAAGGGCTGGGGCGAATCGATCATCATCGGCGTGGCCGGCGCGGGCCAGGAGATCAGCACGCGGCCGTTCCAGCTGGTCACGGGGCGGGTCTGGCGCGGCTCGGCGTTCGGCGGGGTCAAGGGCCGCTCGCAGCTGCCCGGCTACGTCGAGCGCTACCTGGCCGGCGAGATCAAGATCGACGAGATGATCACCGAGGTACTGCCGCTGGAGCGCATCAACGAGGCGTTCGAGCTGATGCACGAGGGCAAGGTGATCCGTTCGGTGATCCACTACTGACGCCCGTCTCCTTAGCCTGGCGCCGGCCCGCTCATGGCTCCCGGCGCAGGTCCAGGCCGAGCAGGAAGCTGCGGCCGGGCGCGGGTTCGAAGTAGCGTCCGTTGCCGTCGTTGACGATGACCGAGCCCACGTAGCGGCGATCCAGCAGGTTGTCGATGCGGGCGAAGGCATGCGTGCGCCACTGGCCGAGGACGGCGACGTAACCTGCGCCGATGCCGAACACGGCATGCGCGGGCGCCGACACGGTGCCCAGGTCGTCGGCCGGCACGGCACCGAGGTGACGTCCGTCCAGGTCGCCCTGCCAGCCGCGCTCGCCGCCGAAATGCAGCGCCGCGTAGGCCTGCGAACGCGGCACTCCGGCCATGCGCGCCCCCGCCGCCACCGGCGTTGCCGGCGTGGCGCAGCGGCCGGCGCAGGCGAGGAACGGCGAGCGGAACGCGGCATCGAGATAGGTGTAGGCCAGGTGCAGTTTCCAGCGTGCGCCCAGTGCATGGGCCAGCGACGCCTCCGCACCCTGCCGGCGGGCCTGGTGGATGTTCTGGTAGGTGGTGCGCCCGCCGAGGTTGGTGGCCACCGCCAGTTCGTTGCGGCTGTCCGCGCGGAACACGGCGATGCCGGCCTGCGTGCCCGGCTGTGGCCGCAGTTTCAGGCCGATTTCGGCGCTGCGCGTGTGCGCCGCGCGCAGGCCGAGGTTGAGCCCGCCGCGGCCGTCGTCGCGGTAGCCCAGTTCGGAAAAGGTGGGCGTTTCGAAACCCTTGCCGTAGGACGCGTACAGGTGTGCGCCCGGCGCGAGCCGGTACAGCACGCCAGCCACCGGCGTGCTGGCCGAGTAGCGCGCGCGGCCGCTGTCGTCGGGATTCCCGGCGGTGACGTAGCGGTCGGCGGTGGTGAAGTTCACCACGCTGCGGCGCAGGCCGGCCGTCACCGTCCAGGCAGGGGCCACGCGCCAACTGGCCTGGGCGTACTGGTCGGCATCGCGCACGCGATCGCGCTCGTCGCGCCGCAGCGCGCCGCGCGCGCCGAGGGTGTCGCCGACGAAATTCTCGAAGCCGCGGCGGCGCTGGTGCTGGTTGTCGTAGCTGGCCCCGGCGGTCAGCTCGAAGGGCCGGCCGGCCAGGGTGTGCTGCCAGTTCCAGCGCGCGTCGACGCCGCCATAGGCGTTGCCCAGGTCGACCACGCCGCCGGCATGCAGCGGGCTGGCCTGCGCGCCCGGCGGAATCGACAGGTACTGCAGCACCCTGCGCTCGCCGTAGTAGGCCATCAGGTGCAGCTCGCTGGCGGCGCTGATCCGGTCGTCGTAGGTCAGCCCGACCTGCTGCTGGGCGACGCTCTTGCGCGTGTCGTATTGCATGGCGGCGGCATCGGCCTGGCGCGGGTCGCGGCGGTACTGGTCGGGCGTGAGGCCGAGCGGATCCTGCGCCTGCGGCAGGCTCAGCGTGTTCAGCACCACGGTCAGCCGGCGGCGGTCGTCCAGCTGCCAGCCCAGCCGCGCATTGCCCGAGTTGCGCCGCGCGCGGCTGTGGGCGCGATAGCCGGCGGTCTGGAAACGGGTGAAGTCGAGGTTGTAGTCGAACGGGCCGTCGAGACCCCGCGCGTTGGCGCTGCTGCGCAGCAGGCCGTTGCTGCCGCCGACCGTGCCCAGGCGCAGTTGCGGCGGGTCGCTGCCTTCGGCGGTGAACAGCTGCACCACGCCGCCGGAGGCATTGCCGTACAGCGCGGAGAACGGGCCGCGCAGCACTTCGATGCGTTCGGCCGAGTCGAGATTGAAATGCGATACCTGGCCCTGGCCGTCGGGCATGCTGGCCGGGATGCCGTCGACGTACAGGCGCACGCCGCGGATGCCGAAAGTGGTGCGCGAGCCGAAGCCGCGGATCGAGATCTGCTCGTCCTGCGCGTAGTTCTGGCGGTCGCGCGCAAGGATGCCGGGCACGCCCTGCAGCAGCTCGGACGGGTTGATGCCGGGCGATCCGCTGGCCGGCACGGCCACCACGTCGATCGAGGCGGCCACGTCGAACGGCGACTGCGCGCTGCGCGTCGCCGTCACCGAAACCGGCGGCAGCGCCGTCTGGGGCGGTGCGGCGGTGGCGGTGGTGGTCATGCCCAGCAGGAGCAGGAAAGATCCGTGGCGCAGATGTCGCTGGTCGGGCATGGCGGTTCCGTCGGAACGTCGGGCGCTGCTGCAGAGGCAGGTGCATGCCGTAGAATACGTGAGTCGCCAACCCCATCGCCGGCGACGCCGATCCGCAGCCATGCCAGCGCATCCATCCCGTTTATTCGCCAAGGTCACTTCATGAATCGCACCGCCATCCTCGTCGACGGCGCCTTTTTTCTTGCCCGCTACCGCAAGGTGTACGGCGAGCGTGATGCCGGCGACGCGCGCGCGGTGGCGAAGACCGTGTTCAGCATGGCGCTGGAGCATCTGAAGGCGGTCGACCGGCCGCGCGAGCAGCTGTACCGCATCTTCTTCTACGATTGCCCGCCGCTGGAAAAGAGCTTCGTCAAGCCGATCAGCGGCGACAGCATCGACTTCGGCCGCACCGGCGCCGCCGCGTTCCGCCGCGAGCTGCACGACCAGCTGCGCCGCCAGCGCAAGATGGCGCTGCGGCTGGGCCGGCTGGCCGAGCGCGGCGAGTGGCAGTTGAAGCGCAACGCCTACCAGCAGTTGCGCGACGGCAGCCTGCACTGGGACGATCTGGGCGACGAACATTTCGAGCCGGACATGCGGCAGACCCAGGTCGACATGAAGATCGGCATCGACATCGCCGCGCTGACCTACAAGAAGCTGGTCGACCAGATCATCCTGATCGCCGGCGACGCGGATTTCATCCCGGCCGCGAAGCTGGCCCGCTACGAAGGCATCGACTTCATCCTCGACCCGATGTGGCAGGGCATCGCGCCGGACCTGCACGAACATATCGACGGCCTGCAATCGGTGTGCCCGCGGCCGTTTTGAGCCATCTACCCAGTCTGCACATGATTTTCGTGATATTGCGTCAAATCCGGACGGCCAACGTGCCAAGGAGTCATCGATGAACCGCGGGACACGAGTGACAAGGATGGGTACGCCACGCCTGGTCGCGGCACTGCTGCTGGCGGCCTGCCTGGGCCTGCCCGCGGTGGCCGGCGCGCAAGTGGCGCAGGCCGCGTCGGCCGAGCCGGACCAGCCGGCCGACGTGCTGGTGCCCCCCACCAGCGCCAGCGATTTCACCGCCTCGCAGCTGGACAGCGTGCTGGCCGGCAGCTGGCGCTCGCAGGCGAACCGCGCCCGCGACGTGTACCGCCACCCCAAGGCCACCTTGCAGTTCTTCGGCGTGCGTCCGGACCGCACGGTGATCGAGATCACCCCCGGCGGCGGCTGGTATGCCGAGATCCTGGCGCCGCTGCTGCATGACAACGGCCACTATGTCGCGGCGGAGAAGGCGCCCGCCGCCGACAGCGAGGCCCGCGACGACGACAGCGCCCTGCGCAGGAAATTCGCCGCCGACGCAGCGCACTACGGCAACGCCCGCATCGTGCAGTTCGATCCGAAGGCGCCGGTGTTCGGCGCGCCGGCTTCGGCCGACATGGTGCTGACCTTCCGCAACGTGCACAACTGGGTGATGGCCGGCACCGCGCCGGCGATGTTCAAGGCGTTCTTCGCCGTGCTCAAGCCCGGCGGCGTACTCGGCGTGGTCGACCACCGCGCCGACGACAGCGCCTCGCTGGAAGCGGTGAAGCGCAGCGGCTACCTGCCCACCGGCTACGTGGTGAAGCTGGCCACCGAGGCGGGTTTCACGCTGGACGAAAGCAGCGAGATCAACGCGAACCCGAAGGACACCAAGGATTACCCGAAGGGCGTGTGGACGCTGCCTCCCACGCTTACCCTGGGCGAACAGGATCGGGCGAAGTACCTGGCGATCGGCGAGTCCGACCGGATGACCCTGCGCTTCGTCAAACCCGTGGTGCCGGCAGCGGCTTCGACCCCCTGACCCGACGCACGCCGTGCTGATTGCGCTGAACAAGCCGTACGGCGTGCTGTGCCAGTTCACCGACGATCGCGGCCGCGCCACGCTGGCGGATTTCGTCGGGCAAAAAGACGTCTATGCGGCTGGACGGCTGGACCACGACAGCGAGGGACTGCTGCTGCTGACCGACGACGGCCGGCTGGCGCACCGGCTCACCGACCCGCGCCACAAGCAGGCCAAGACCTACCTGGCGCAGGTCGACGGTACGATCGATGCGGCGGCACTGCAGGCCTTGCGCCGCGGCGTGATGTTGAACGACGGGCCGACCCTGCCGGCCGAAGCCGAGTTCGCCAGCGAACCTGACTGGCTGTGGCCACGCGATCCGCCGGTGCGTTTCCGCAAGGCCATTCCCACCAGCTGGCTCAGCCTGACCCTGCGCGAAGGCCGCAACCGCCAGGTTCGCCGGATGACCGCGGCGGCCGGTTTCCCGACCCTGCGGCTGATCCGCGTGCGTATCGGCGAATACGCGCTGGACGGCCTGGCGCCGGGTGAGACGCGCGTGCTCTTGCGGTAGGGACGCGCCCTACGGAACGGGCGCCAAGCCGAAGAACGCCTCGGCCGTCGCCGTGCTGTTCGCCGCGGTGGTTTCCGCGCTCTCGCCGCGGTCGCGCGCGATCTCCTCGCAGATGTGCTTCAGGTACATCGGCTCGTTGCGCCGGTGCGCCGGTGGCGGCCGTACCGTGCGTGGCAGCAGGTAGGGCGCGTCGGTCTCGATCAACAGCCGGTTCGCCGGAACCGTGCGCACCAGTTCGCGCAGATGGGTGCCGCGGCGTTCGTCGCAGATCCAGCCGGTGATGCCGATATGGCAATCCAGCGCCAGGTAGTCGCGCAGCGCCCCGCCGGTATCGGTGAAACAGTGCACCACCGCGCCGGGTACCTTGTCGCGATAGCGCCTGAGCAGCGCGACGAAGTCCGTGTGCGCGTCGCGCTGGTGCAGGAACAGCGGCATCTGCAGGTCGGCCGCGATCCGCAGCTGGCGTTCGAACACCTGCAGCTGCACGTCGCGCGGCGAATAGTTGCGGTTGTAGTCCAGTCCGGTCTCGCCGACCGCTCGTACCGCAGGATCCCGCGCCAGTTCGCGCAGCGTTGCATCGGTGGCGTCGTCGTAGTCGATCGCGTGGTGCGGGTGCACGCCGGCGGTGGCGAACAGCGTGCCGGGATGCGCCTTCGCCAGCGCCAGCGCATGCTCGCTGCCGTCGCGCGACGCACCGGTCACCACCATTCGCGTCACGCCCTGCGCGTGCGCACGCTGCAGCACGGCATCGAGATCGTGATGGAACGACTCGTGGGTGAGGTTGGCGCCGATGTCGAGCAGTTGCATGGTGGGTGACCGGTCATCGAAGACCGGCATTGTCCCAGACCCCGGCAGGCGCAGGCCACGGCTTCGGGCCCGGGAGGCGGCGCTGCGATGTCGTCGGAACAACTTGCGCTAGCCGCATCACACCCGCCGCGGACCGGGAAATTTTCCTAGGCCGCGGACGCCCATGAGGCCGGGTGCAGCCGTCACAATGGGCGTTCCCGGCAAGCGGGCTGCATGAACGGGCAGGATATGGCGGCGGATGATGCTCGCTTGCCGGTTGGCGTATGTGATAACAATGACGATCGCCGTTTTGCAGCAGGAGACGTCGGCGACTTTTGCAGGTATCGAGCGGGGTGGAGGATGTCGGCAGCCATTGAGCCGGCGGTCAGCGGGGCGGGCATGGCCGTGAACGATCGCGAGGCGGAAGTCTGCGCGTGGCTGGTCGCGCGCGGCCGCCTGAAGGACAGCGACCTGGGTCGCGCCCGCCGCCTGCACGAGGAATCGGCCGAGGGCACGCTGACCACCTTGATGGCACGGCTCGGGCTGGTGTCCGAACGCGACCTGGCCGAGGCCTGGGCCGATTTGCTGCAGGTGCCGCTGCTGGCGGCGCGCGACGCGCCGGAACTGCCGCCGGCCGACCTCGATGTATCGCTGCGCTTCCTGAAGCAGCAGCACGTGGTGCCGGTGCAGGACGACGAGCACGGATTGGCGTTGATCGTGGCCGATCCGGCCGATCCGTATCCGCTGCAGGCGGTCGAACTCGCCGCCGGTCGACCCGTGGCGTTGCGGGTCGGGCTGCGCTCGGAAATCGACGGCCTGATCGAACGCTATTACGGCAGCGGCCGTTCGGCGATGGGCACCATCGTGGAGAACCTCGACGGCAGCGCGGCGGAAGAGGACGACGTCGAGCACCTGCGCGACCTGGCGTCCGAGGCGCCGGTCATCCGGCTGGTGAATCTCATCCTGCAGCGCGCAGTCGAGCAGCGTGCGTCGGACGTTCACATCGAGCCGTTCGAGAACCGCCTGAAGGTGCGCTACCGCATCGACGGCGTGCTGCATGAAGTGGAAGCGCCGCCGTCGTCGTCCACCGCCGCGGTGATCTCGCGCGTGAAGATCATGGCGCGTTTGAATATCGCCGAGCGTCGTTTGCCGCAGGACGGCCGCATCCAGCTGCGCGTGCAGGGCAAGGAGCTCGACCTGCGCGTGTCGACCGTGCCCACCAGTTTCGGCGAGTCGGTGGTGATGCGCATCCTCGACCGCGAGTCGGTGGTGTTCGACTTTGCCTCGCTCGGCTTCACCGACAGCTTCCAGCAGCGCTTCGTCGACGTGCTGGAAAAGCCGCATGGCATCCTGCTGGTGACCGGCCCCACCGGTTCGGGCAAGACCACCACGCTGTACACCGCGCTGTCGCGGATCAATACCAACGACGTGAAGATCATCACCGTCGAGGATCCGGTCGAATACCAGCTCGAAGGCATCAACCAGATCCAGGTGAAGCCGCAGATCGGTCTGGATTTCTCCGGCGCGCTGCGCTCGATCATGCGCCAGGACCCGGACGTGATCATGATCGGCGAGATGCGCGATCTGGAGACCTGCCGCATCGCGATCCAGTCGGCGCTCACCGGCCATCTGGTGTTGTCCACGCTGCATACCAACTCGGCGGCCGGCGGCATCACGCGCCTGCTCGACATGGGCGTGGAGGACTACCTGCTCGGCTCCACCATCAATGGCATCCTGGCGCAGCGGCTGGTGCGCCGGCTCGACCCGGAAACGGCGATTCCGTACGAAGCGCTGCCGGAGGTGATCGCGCAATTCGAGTTGGAGAAGTACACCGACGAGCGCCCGATCCGCCTGTGGAAGCCGGGCAGCAGCGCGGCCAATCCCAGTGGCTATCGCGGCCGTCGCGCGATCATGGAGTTCCTCACCATGAGCGATCCGCTGCGCCGGCTGCTGATGCAGCGCGCCAGCGAAGGCGAGATCGAGCGGCAGGCGCGCGCCGAAGGCATGCGCACGATGTACGAGGACGGCATCGCCAAGGCCGTGGCCGGCATCACCACGCTCGAAGAGGTCCTGCGCGTCACGCAGGAAGGCTGAGATGGCGCAGTTCCGCTACAAGGCGGTCAACGATGCCGGCGAGACGCTGCAGGGCCAGATGGAGGCCGCCAGTGTCGAGGAAGTGATCGGCCGCCTGCAGGACCAGGGCCACACGCCGCTGGAAGCCCTGCCGGCCGATGGCGCCGGCGGCGGCAGCGGCCTCGCCGCGCTGTTCAGGCGCGGTCCGTTCAGTGGCGACCAGCTGGCCCAGTTCACCCATCAGCTGGCGACCCTGCTTGGCGCCGGCCAGCCGCTGGACCGCGCGCTCGGCATCCTGCTCGAACTGCCCGAGGGCGAGCACGCGAAGAAGCTGGTCGAGCGCGTGCGCGATCGCGTGCGCGGCGGCAACAGCCTGTCGTCGGCGCTGGACGAGGAACATGGCGTGTTCCCCAAGCTGTACGTCAGCCTGGTGCGCGCCGGCGAGGCGGGCGGTTCGCTGGAAGAAACGCTGCGCCGGCTGGCCGATTATCTGGAGCGCGCGCAGCAGCTGCGCGGCAGCATCGTCAACGCGCTGATCTATCCGGCGTTCCTGCTGGTCGGCGTGCTCGGCTCGCTGGTGCTGCTGCTGGCCTACGTGGTGCCGCAGTTCGTGCCGATCTTCGAGGACATGCAGGTGCCGATCCCGTGGATCACCGCCGCGGTGCTGGCGCTCGGCAACGCGCTGCAATCCTGGTGGTGGCTGATCCTGCTGCTGCTCGGCGGCGGCCTGTTCGCCTGGCGCGCGCGGCTGCGCGACCCGGCGGCGCGGCTGGCCTGGCACGCCCGCCTGCTGCGGCTGCGCCTGGTCGGCCCGCTGCTGCTGAAGGTGGAGACCGCGCGCATCGCGCGCACGCTGGGCACCTTGCTGAAGAACGGCGTACCGTTGCTCAGCGCGTTGAGCATCGCGCGCCAGGTCACCGGCAACCGCGCGCTGGACGCGGCGCTGGACGCGGCGCACGAACAGGTCAAGGGCGGCGCGGGCCTGAGCCTGGCGCTGGGCCAGTCGAAACTGTTCCCGCGGCTGGCGATGCAGATGGTGCAGGTCGGCGAGGAAGCCGGCCAGCTCGACACCATGCTGCTGAAGGTCGCCGACACGTTCGAGCTCGAGTCCAAACGCGCGATCGACCGCCTGCTGGCCGCGCTGGTACCGGCGCTGACCATCGTGATGACCGTGCTGGTGGCGATCATCATGGCCGCGATCCTGCTGCCGCTGCTCAGCCTGACCAGCAACATTCAATGAAACGTGGAGATAGTCATGACTGAACAGATGACGGGATTCGGGAGTCGGGATGCGGGGTTCGGCAGGGTGCGCCAGCGCCGGCCGTCCGCTTTCACTAATCCCGACTCCCGAATCCCGACTCCCGGCCTGCGGCGCGCATCGCGCGCCGCAGGCTTCACCCTGCTCGAAATGCTCGCGGTGATCGTGCTGATCGGCATCATCGGCGCGGTGGTGGTGACCCAGGTCGGCAAGAACGTCGACAAGGGCAAGTACGGCGCCGGCAAGGCGCAGCTGATGACCTTGAGCCAGAAGATCGAGAACTACGCGCTGGACAACGGCGCGCCGCCGCAGCAACTGGAAGGGCTGGCGGTGAAGCCGGCGAATGCGCCGAACTGGCAGGGCCCGTACGCGAAGGCGTCCGACCTGAAGGACCCGTGGGGCCACGCGTTCGGCTACCAGTATCCGGGCCAGCACGGCGGCTTCGACCTGATCTTCTACGGCCAGGACGGCAAGCCGGGCGGCGACGGCTACAGCAAGGACGTGGGTAACTGGCAGTAAGCATGTGAGAGTCTCGCGCGCCAACGGCTTCACCCTGCTGGAAATGCTGGCAGTGATCCTGTTGATCGGGATCGCGGCGGCAGCGGTGTCGGTCTCGGTAACCCAGGGCCTGGCCAGTGCCCGCGTGCGCGCGGCCAGCAGCGAGCTGGCCGGCGCGTTGCGGGCCACCCGCGCGCAGGCGATCGTGCGCGGCGAGGAACAGCACTTCGACGTGGACACCCGCGCGAACAGCTACGACGGCGCGAAGCGGCAGGGCATGCGCCTGCCGAAAGGCCTGCGCGTGAGCATCACCAGCGCCAAGGAAGATCAGCCGAACGACCATACCGGGCGCATCCGCTTCTTCCCCGACGGCAGTTCCACCGGCGGGCGCATCACGCTGCAGAGCGGCCGGCGCGAGTGGCACGTCAACGTGTCGTGGCTGACCGGCGAAGTGCGCGTGGTCGATGCGGTGGCGCAGCGATGAAAGCCGGGATTCCCCATTCCCGGCATCAAGGCGGCTTCAGCCTGCTCGAAGTGATCGCCGCGATCATGCTGCTGGCGATCGCGTTCACCGCGCTGATGAAGGTGGCCGGCGCCTCGATCAACCTGACCCACAACGCGGCCGAACACAGCGAGGCGGCGATGTGGGCGCGCAGCCTGCTCGACAGCGCGTTCGTGGGCGAGCCGGTCAGACCGGGCAGCCGCTCCGGCCGCTTCGATCCGCAGTACCGCTGGCAACTCGACGTGACCCCGTGGAACCAGGCCGGGCCGGCGTTGCCGGGCGCGGCGCTGCAGCTGTATCAGTTGGACCTTGCCGTGTCGTGGGGGCCGTCGGCGCATCCGCGTTCGGCGCACTTCCGCACGTTGCGGCTGGGTGGGCCGGTGCTTGCCGGCAATGCGCAGGCGTCCCCGTGAAACGCGTCGCTGGCTTCACCTTGCTGGAAGTGCTGGCCGCGCTGGTGCTGCTGGCGTTGCTGCTGGTCGGGGTGTACTCGGGCATCCGCACCGCCACCCACAGCGTGCGCTCGGGCACCGCGGCGATCGAGCGGATCGACCAGGTGCGTTCGGCCCAGCAGTTCCTGCGCCGTGAACTGGCGCAAAGCCTGACCCAGCCGATCGGCCATACCGATCATGGCGAGCCGGTTTATTTCGAGGGCAGCGCGCGCGAGATGCGTTACGTGGCGCCGCTGCCCGGTTACCTCGGCAAGCTGGGTCCGCAGCTGCAGCGGTTGCGACTGGTCGACGACGGCCATGGCGGGCTGCGGCTGGAGTTGAGCCTGGCCCTGCTGCCGCCGGACGGCCAGCCGCCGCAGCCGCTGGGCGAGCCGCAGGTGCTGCTCGACCACATCAAGGCCGGCGGCTTCCACTATCGCGGCGTCGATCGGCAGGGCGCGGCGCTGCCGTGGTCGCCGATATGGGCCGATGGCCGCCTGCTGCCGCAGCTGGTGCGCGTCGAACTGCAGGTGCCGGACACGGTGGACTGGCCGCAACTGGACGTGCCGCTGCGGGTGAATCCGGCGCAGGCCGGCCTGCCGCAACTGGGCCTGCGCGGCGGGAGCCTGCGATGAAGCGCGCACCGCGGCGGTCGTCGGCCAGCCAGCGCGGGGTCGCCCTGCTGCTGGTGCTGTGGGCGTGCACGCTGCTGGCGATCCTGCTCGGCGGCTACGCCGCGCTGGCGCGCACCGAAGGCCTGCAGGCACGCTACCAGTTCGCCCAGACCCAGGCGCATTACGCCGCCGAGGCCGGCCTGATGCGCGCCGTCTACGGCTTGCAGAGCCCGCAGCCGGAGCAGCGCTGGGTCGGCGACGGCCGGGCCTACACGTTCCGCTACGATGGCGCCACGGTCAGCGTGCGTGCGATCGACGAAGGCGGCAAGGTCGACCTCAACGCCGCTTCGCCCGACGTGCTGCTTGGCCTGTTCCAGGCCGCCGGGCTGAAGCCGGACAAGGCACAGGCCCTGGCCGACCGCGTGGTCGACTGGCGCAACCCGGTCGGCCTCGAAGGGGAGGCCGCCAGCCAGCGTGCCGCCTACGTGGCGGACGGGCGCGACTACGGCCCGCGCAACGGCCCGTTCGCCAGCATCGAGGAATTGCAGATGGTGCTGGGCATGACGCCGGCGCTGTACCGGCAGGTGGCGCCGGCGGTGACGATCTGGGCAGGTGGTGCCAGCCCGGATCCGAACACCGCGCCGCCGCTGGCGCTGGCCGCGATCCCGGGGATGACGCCGGAGCAGCGCAAGATGGTCGAGGCGGCGCGGCAGCGGAACGCGAACGATCCGCGGCTGGTTCTGAACAACGGAACGACGCATAGTATCCGGTCCGAGGCTACGCTGGCCGACGGCACGCGTGCGGTCCTGCGCGCCACGATTCGCCTGCAGGCGGGGCAGGTGCAACCGTATACCGTGCTGCGCTGGCAGGAGGGGGAGGCAGAATGAGTACGGCAACGCAGTCGCTGCAGCCGTGGGTGGATCGTGTACGCCGCGGCTGGCGTGCTTCGCCGTTGCCGGGATTCCTCGGCTGGTGGGGCAGCGAGCTGCGCGGCATGCTGCCGCCGCGCTGGCGCGGCTGGTTCGGCAGCGGCGCGGACTGGCATCTGCTGCAGCACGCCGGCGCGCAGTGGAGCCTGCGCCGCAGCGGCCACGGCGACGTGCTGGCGAACTGGGACGACGGCGCCGACATGGCCGCCGATGGCGTGCGCGTCCTGCCGGTCGCGCTGAACGCCGCCTTGCAGCGCGTGGATCGCGAGGACCTGCGGCTGGCGCTGCTGCTGCCGCCCGCGGTGGTGCTGCGGCGCACGCTGGCGCTGCCGCTGGCCGCGCGCGATAACCTGCTGCAGGTGGCCGGTTTCGAGATGGACCGGCAGACCCCGTTCGGCGTGGCGCAGGTGCATTACGCCGTGCGCGAGCTGGGCACGCCCGCCGCGCCCGGGCGCTTCAACGCGGAACTGGTGGTGGTCACCCGCGACGCGCTGGATCCCTTGCTGGCGCGCCTGCGCGCGCAGGACATCGAGGTCGACGCGGTGGACCTGGCGGTGGGCGACGGCCGTCTCGGCGTCAACCTGCTGCCGCCGGAGCAGGTGCCGCATCGCGCGCGTCCGCGCCGCCGGCTGAACCTGATCCTGGCGGCCGCGTGCGTGCTGTTGCTGGCCCTGGTGCTGGGCGAGTGGCTGCACAACCGGCAGGTGGCGCTGGCGCAGATGCAGGCCGAGGTCGAGGCGATGCGCGGCGAGGCACAGCAGGTGGCCGCGCTGCGCCAGCAGCTGCAGGACAACGCCGGTGCGGCCGGCTTCCTGGCCCAGCGCAAGAAGAACACGGTAGCCATGCTCAGCCTGCTGCAGGACGTCACCGCGCGGCTGCCGGACAGCGCGTGGCTGGAACGCTTCAGCGTCGACAACACCGGCCAGCTCGGCTTCCAGGGGCAGAGCCAGCAGGCGGCGAAACTGCTCGACGCGCTGAAGGATTCGAAACTGATCACCGACGCCAGTTTCCAGGGCAGCATCCAGCCCGACCCGACCACCGGCAAGGAGCGTTTCTACCTGACCGCGCGCGTGAACCAGCCGAAGCCGCCGGCAGCGACCCCGGCAACCGGCGGGAGTGCGCCATGAAGATGACCGCCCTGAGTCCGCGCGACAGCCGCATCGCGGCGATCCTCCTGTTGCTGCTGGCGCTGCTGCTGGCCTACTTCACGCTGCTGCACTGGTGGTTCGTGGCGCCGTTGCAGCAGGTGCGCAGCGAGATGGCCGACCTGCGCGACACGCACAGCCGCTACGCCGCCGCGATCGCCGAGAAGCCGGCGCTGCAGCGGCGCATCGCCGCGCTCGGCGCCGGCCAGGCCGCCAGCAGCGCGTTCCTCGCCGCCGACGATCCGAACACCGCCGCGGCGGACCTGATGCAGCGCGTGGTCGACGTGGTCGCCGGCAACACCACGGGCGGGCGTTGCGTGGTGAGCCAGAAGATGCCGTTGCCGAACCCGCCGGCCACCGCCGGCGAGCCGTATCGCAAGGCGGCGGTGAGCATCAGCCTGAGCTGCGACGTCGAGCCGCTGGCGGCGGTGCTGCAGGCACTGGAGCAGGGTACGCCGTATCTGTTCGTCGACGATCTCAGCATCTACCGCAACCCGGTCGCCGCGCAGCAGGACAGCGCCGCACCGCTGGAGGTGCAGTTCACCCTGTCCGGCTATGTGCGCCCGGCGCGCAATGCGCCGGCGCCGTCCAGCCGTTCGCCCGACGCCGCGGGAGCCGCGCCATGAACGCCGCCAATCAGCGTCAGCTGACCCCGCTGCTGATCGCGCTCGTGGTGGTGCTGGGGGCCGTGCTGCTGTTGCTGCTGGCCGGCATCGGCCGCGGCGCACAGTGGGACGAACCGCGACCGCTGGCGCCGCTGCCGCCGGCCGGCAATCCCGCCAACCTGCCGCAGCCGGTGCCGTTGCAGCAGTTCGCGCTGGTCTGGCAGAAGCCGTTGTTCAGCCCCGACCGCAAGCCCGTCGCGCGCGCCGCCGACGGCGGCAGCAATCTCGGCGATCTCGAACTGACCGGCATCATCCTCACCCCCGGCCTGCGCATGGCCTTGCTGCACGACCGCAACGGCGACAAGCAGGTGCGCCTGCGCGAAGGCGAGGCGCTGCCCGACGGCAGCGTGAAGCTGGTCGAGCTGCGCCCGCGCTCGGCGCTGTTCGACTCGCCGGCGGGACGCACCGAACTGAAGCTGCCGGCCGGCGCGCCGATCGATCAGCCGCGGGCCGGGCCGGACGCGCGCGGCCAGCCGGCCGGCGAGGCGGCGATGCAGGTCGCGCCAGGCGATGCCGGGGCGCCGCCGGCGGGTGAGCGCGCCGGCTCCGGCCGCGCCACGATCGTGCCGATGCGTCCCGCCCCGGCGGCCTCGCCGCAGCCTGCCGGGGAATCGGCCGCCGAGCGGCTGCGCAAAAACATCCAGAAACGTCGGGCCGCCCGTGCCGCCGCGGCCCACGAAGGAGTACGTTGATCCATGTCCCGCACGCTCACCCAGCAAATCCTGCGCACCGCCACGCTCGCCCTCGTCGTGGGCCTGGCCGGTTGCGCCAGCCTGCCGCAGCCGCACGACGACGGCGCACTGCAGCGCGAGGCGATGGCCGGCACGAAAAACCCGGTGCCGGCGCCGCTGCCGCTGAACAGCGACGGCGGCAGCCGCAGTGCAACCGCGGCGACCGCCGAGGTCAGCCACGGCAGCGGCCAGTTCATCCGCCCCGGCGCGCTGGCCACGCCGCGGCCGGCGGCCAGCGGCAACGGTGCGGTGACGTTCAACTTCGAGAACCAGCCGGTGCAGGCGGTGGTCAAGGCGATCCTCGGCGACCTGCTCAAGCAGAACTACACGATCGTGCCCGGCGTGCAGGGCAACATCTCGTTCTCCACTTCCGAACCGGTCGATTCGAGTCAGGCGCTGCCGATCCTGGAGACCCTGCTGGCGTGGACCGGCAACGCGCTGGTGCGCCGCGACGGCGGCTACGTGGTGATGCCGCAGAAGGATGCGGTGGCCGGCAACCTGGTGCCCAGCCTGGGCGCCGCCGCGCCGCAGGGCGGCCTGCAGGCGCGGCTGTTCCCGCTGCATTACATCTCCGCCACCGAGATGCAGAAGCTGATCAAGCCGTTCGCGCGGCCGGACGCCACCTTGCTGGTGGATCCGGCGCGCAACCTGCTGGTGATGTCCGGCACGCCGCAGGAACTGGCCAACTACCAGAGCATGGTGCGCACGTTCGACGTCGACTGGCTGCGCGGCATGTCGGTGGGCGTGTTCAACCTGCAGTACGCGAACGTGGGCGAGCTGATGCCGAAGCTGGACGGCATGTTCGGCCCGCAGGGCAACACCCCGCTGGCCGGCATGCTGCGTTTCATCCCGATCGAGCGCACCAACGCGCTGGTGGTGATCAGCACCCAGCCCGACTACCTGCAGGAAGTCGGCGACTGGATCGCCCGCATCGACCGCGGCGGCGGCAACGAGCCGCAGCTGTTCGTCTACGACGTGCGCAACATCAAGGCGTCGGACCTGGCCAGGTACCTGGCGCAGATCTACACCAACGGCGCCGGCAGCGGCGGCGACAACGGCGGCCAGGTCGGGCCGGGCCTGGCCGGGGCTACCCTGGGCAGCGCCGAAAACGCCGGCGCGACCAGCATGGGCAGCACCGCCGGCAGCTTCGGTAACCCGGCCGATGTCTCGCGCGGCGGCGGCCAGGTCAACTCTGGCATGGGCAGCAGCGGCCTCGGCGCCACCGGCGGTCGCGACGGCGGTAATGCGGCCGGCGGTTTCGGCAGCAGCTCGACCGCTTTCGGCAGCAACCCGGCCGGCGGCGGCAACGGCGCGGCCAGCGAGCAGCAGTACAGCTCCAGCGACGGCAGCGTGCGGATCAGCTCGGTCGACGGCAGCAACCAGTTGCTGGTGCGCGCGCGCCCGTCGCAGTGGGAGGAGATCAAGGGCGCGATCAACAAGCTCGACAACGTGCCGCTGCAGGTGCAGATCGAGACGCGCATCCTCGAGGTCAACCTCACCGGCGAATTCCAGTTCGGCGTGCAGTGGTACCTGGAAGGACTGACCGGCAGCACCGGCAGCACGTCGGACGGCACGTTCCAGCTAGGCCAGCCGTACCGGCATCGCCAGCTCGGCCTGGGCCAGGGCGGCAACGCGTTCGGCGGCGAACCGTTCTTCTACTCCTTCCTCAACAGCGACCTGCAGGTCGCCGTGCGCGCGATGGAGACCAGCGGCAACACCAAGACGCTGTCGGCGCCGTCGATGGTGGTGATGAACAACCAGGTGGCCAGCATCGCGGTCGGCAACCAGATCCCGATCAACCAGACCAGCGTGAACACCGGCATCGGCACGCCCACCAGCTACAGCCAGGTCAACTATCTGAGCACCGGCGTGATCCTCAACGTGCAGCCGCGGATCAATCCCGGCGGCCTGGTCTACATGAACATCAGCCAGGAAGTCAGCCAGGCCGACAAGTCGGTGCCGCTGGTCAACGGCAACCCGGCCATCTCGCAACGCAAGCTGGCCACCCAGGTCGCCGTGCAGAGCGGCCAGACCGTGCTGCTGGGCGGCCTGATCCAGCAGGCCGAGGGCAACACCGACACCGGCATCCCGGGGCTCAACCGCATCCCGGTGCTGGGCCGGCTGTTCGGCAGTACCAACCGCAGCCGCAACCGCACCGAGCTGATCGTGCTGATCACGCCGCGGGTGATCCGCGGCGGCGCGGACGCGAAGCAGATCACCGACGACTACCAGAGCAAGTTCGAATCGCTGGAGCCGCTGCGCGCACCGGCCGCTGCCGGCGCGAAGCCCAAGTGATGTTCTGATCGATCGGGGGCGGGCGCACGGCGGCGCCCGCTATCATGCGCGCGATGAGCAGTGCGCCGCCCCCGTTCCCGATCACCCCGCTGCTGCCGCAGATCCGTGCGGCGCTGGCGGCACAGCCGCGGCTGGTGCTGGAGGCACCGCCGGGCGCCGGCAAGACCACCCAGGTGCCGCTCGCCCTGCTCGACGCGGCGTGGCTGGCCGGACAGA
Organism: Rhodanobacter sp. LX-99; assembly: GCF_018599185.1. Taxonomy (NCBI): domain Bacteria; kingdom Pseudomonadati; phylum Pseudomonadota; class Gammaproteobacteria; order Lysobacterales; family Rhodanobacteraceae; genus Rhodanobacter; species Rhodanobacter sp. LX-99. The sequence continues at coordinate 2,121,776 of NZ_JAHFVL010000001.1, forward strand.
AGATCGTGATGCTGGAGCCGCGCCGGATCGCCGCGCGCGCCGCCGCGCAGTTCATGGCGCAGCAACTCGGCGAAGCGGTCGGGCAGACCGTCGGCTACCGCATCCGCTTCGAGTCGAAGGTGAGCGCGGCGACGCGCATCGAGGTGGTCACCGAAGGCATCCTCACCCGCCTGATCCAGCACGACCCGGAGCTGGCCGGCATCGGCGCGATCGTGTTCGACGAGTTCCACGAACGCCATCTCGCCGGCGACCTCGGCGCCGCGCTGGCGCTGGACGTGCAGGCCACGCTGCGGCCGGAGCTGCGCCTGCTGCTGATGTCGGCCACGCTGGATGGCGAGCGCATCGCGGCGTGGCTGGATGCGCCGCGCCTCAGCAGTCCGGGCCGCAGCTTCCCGGTGCGCGTCGAATATCCCCCGGCGCGCGCGCAGGAAACCCTCGAACACCAGCTGGCTCGCGTCGCGCGGCAGGCGCTGGAAGAGAACGACGGCGACGTGCTGGCGTTCCTGCCCGGCCGGCGCGAGATCGCACGGGCGCAGGCGGTGCTTGGCCAGGTGCTCCCCTCTCCCTCCGGGAGAGGGGAAAGCGCGCGTATTGAAGTCGTCGCGCTGCACGGCGAGCTGTCGCTGGCCGAACAGCAGGCCGCGCTGGCGCCGGCCGAGCCGGGCGTGCGCAGGATCGTGCTGGCCACCAACGTGGCCGAGTCCAGCGTCACGGCGCCGGGCATCCGCGCGGTGATCGACAGCGGGCTCGCGCGCGAACCGCGCTTCGATCCGAACTCCGGCTTCACCCGGCTGGAGACGGTGGCCATCTCGCAGGCTTCGGCTGACCAGCGCGCCGGCCGCGCCGGCCGCGTGGCCGAGGGCACGGCGTACCGGCTGTGGGCGCAGGGCCGGCGGCTGGAGCCGGCACGCACGGCCGAGATCATGCAGGCGGAGCTGTCGGGCCTGGCGCTGGAACTGGCCGCCTGGGGCGTCACGGCGAGCAGCAGCGCCGGGCTGCCGTGGCTGGACCCGCCGCCGCCCGGCGCGCTGGCGCAGGCGCGCGAACTGCTGCTGGAGCTTGCCGCGCTGGACGCCGACGGCCGCATCACCGCGCTGGGCCGGCGCATGCTGGAACTGGGCGCCACGCCGCGGCTCGGTGCCGCCGCCTTGCGCGCGCCGCCGGAGCTGCACGCGCTGGTCGCCGACCTGCTGGCTTTGATGGAGGCGCGTTCGCCGCTGCGCGGCGAGCGGGGCCGCAGCGACGACTTCCGCGAACGCGTGGCTGCGTTGCACGCCTGGCGCGATCGCCGCAGCCATGGCGCCGACGCCGGTGCGCTGGCCGCGATCGAGCAGGCGTCGATGCGCTGGCGTCGTCGCCTGGACGTGCGCGGCGCCGCCAGCGGCACGCCGGACAGCCACGCGGTCGGCGATCTGCTGCTGCACGCCTTTCCCGACCGCATCGCGCGCCGCGACGAGGCGAACCCGCTGCGCTACACGCTGGCCAACGGCCGCGGTGCACGCCTGCACGAGAACACCGCGCTGCTGGGCGAGCCGTGGCTGGTCGCGCTGGACCTGCGCTTCGAGGCGCGCGACAGCCTGATCCTGGCCGCGGCGCCGCTCGATCCGCGCGTGCTCGAACGCGACTATCCCGCGCAGTTCTCGCGCGAACGCACGCTGCGCTGGAACGACGAACGCGCCGCCGCCGAGGCGTTCGACGAACGGCGTTTCGGCGCGATCGTGCTGGAGCGCCGCAGCGTGCCGGTGAAGCCCGCCGATGCGCTGCCGACCCTGCTGGCCGCCGTGCGCGCCCGTGGCCTCGACGCGTTGCCGTGGAGCGACCATGCGCGGCGGCTGCGCGCGCGCATGCAGGCGCTGCGCGCGTGGATGCCCGAGCTGGGCTTGCCGGATGTTTCCGAGCCGGCGCTGCTCGCCTCGCTGGAGGATTGGCTGGCGCCGTACCTCGACGGCAAGCACCGCTTCGACGCGCTGGGTGCGGAGGAGCTGTCGCAGGCGCTGGCGTCGCGCTTCGACTACGAACAGCGCCGCACGCTCGACGCGCAGGCGCCGGAAAGCCTGCTCGTGCCGAGCGGGCAGAGCCGCCGGCTCGAGTACGCCGAAGGCGAGCCGCCGGTGCTGGCGGTGAAGCTGCAGGAACTGTTCGGCCTGGCCGACACGCCGCGCATCGGCGGCGGGCGCATCCCGGTCACCCTGCACCTGTTGTCGCCGGCGGGCCGGCCGATCCAGGTGACCCAGGACCTGAAGGGCTTCTGGGAACGCACCTACCCGGAAGTGAAGAAGGAACTGAAGGGCCGCTACCCGCGCCACCCATGGCCGGACGACCCGTGGACCGCCACGCCGACCCACCGGGCGAAGCCGCGCGAACGGCGTTGAGTTCTGCCGACGGGCATCGTGACGGATGTGACGGTGCAACCACAACGCAGTTGTGTACCATTCGTGGTCACGGTATCGCGTGGTGGGCCCCTTGCCAGGAAACAAGGATTTCGACGAGTTTGATCCGCTGGCGGCGACGGACAGTCGCGGCGAGTCCGATCCCGCGATCCCGATGCCTTCGTCGTGGCGGCTGACGGCTTGGCTGTGGAGCCTGCTCGCCCTGCTCGCGGGACTGGCACTGGCACTGGCCGTGCACCATCAGCAGAAACAGCGGCAGGAGGCGGAACGGACCTTCCTCCGCGACGAGCTGGCCAACAAGACCTACGCCGGGTTGCAGAGCAAGCTGCATTCGGCGGAGTCGCTGCTGCGCGCGGTGCAGACCCTGTTCCTCGCTTCGGATGAAGTGACTGCGTCCGAGTTCAACAGCTTCTATACCAATCTGCATCCCCGCGAACAGTTTCCCAGCCTGCTTGCGCTGGCCTATGCGCAGCGCGAACCGGGCCCCGATGGCGTGCGCTACGTGACGCGCTGGGTCGAGCCGATGGCGGGGAACGAGGCGGTGGTCGGGCTCGACGTGGGCGCGCAGCCGAACAATCTCGCCGGGCTGCTGGCTTCGCGCGACAGCGACCGGGCAACCTTGTCGGCGCCGTTCCGGCCGGTGCAGCAGCCGGCCATCGCCGGGGCGGCTGACGGCATCACGCTGCGGCTGCCGGTATTCAGTCCGGGGAATCCGCCGCAGTCGGTCGGGGAGCGGCGGCAACGCATGCGCGGCTCGATCGCGGTGTCGTTCCGGGTGGGCCGCCTGATCGGCAATGCCTTGCCGGACGAGGCGGCCCACGAGTTGCGCCTGCGTCTCAGCGACGTCACCGATGCCCGGCACGTGCTGCCGCTGTTCGACTCGGATCCGGGCGTGGCGACGGCGACGGACGGCTACCGGTTCGAGCGCCGGCTGGCCTATGGCGGCCGGGTGTGGAACGTGTTGATGCAACCGCGCGATTCCCGCGCGCTCGCGATCGACTGGCGCCGGTCCACCTTGCCCGCCGGCCTGCTGGCGAGCCTGTTGCTGGCGTTGCTGGTGTACTCCATCGTGAGCACCCGCCAGCGCGCGCTCGAGCTCGGCTGGCGGATGAGCCGCCGCTTTCGCGAGAGCGAGGAGCGCTTCCGTGCGTTGAACGAATTGCTGCCGGCGCTGGTGCTGCTGGCCGAGGTCGATGGCGGGCAGATCACCTACGCGAACCAGGCCTCGCGCGACCGCCTCGGCGAGCACGTGACCGAACGGCAGCTGGCCGACCTGTTCGAGGACCAGGATCTGCGCACGCAGCTGCAGGACGCCGATACCCGCGGCTGCAGCCGGATCGAGGCGGCCCTGCACAACGGCGAAGGCGTCCGCTTCTGGGCCAGCGTGGCGATCTCGCGGGTGCTGCTGAGCGGTCGCGGCAAGCTGCTGATGGTGGCCGGCGACATCAGCGAGCAACGCCAGCTGACCGAGCTGCTGAGCCACCAGGCCAGCCACGACGCGCTGACCGAGCTGTACAACCGGCGCGAGTTCGAGCACCGCCTGCACGGCGCGCTGACCGCGACCACCATCGGTACCCCGCCGGCCGTGCTGCTGTACATCGACCTCGACCAGTTCAAGCTGATCAACGACACCTCCGGCCACCTCGCCGGCGACCAGCTGCTGGCCCAGCTGGCGATCGTGATGCGCAAGCAGTTGGGCGGTACCGACATGCTCGCGCGGCTCGGCGGCGACGAGTTCGGCGTGCTGGTGACCGGCGTGGCCGATCGCGAGGAGGCCGAACGGATCGCCGAGCGCGTGCGCTGCTGCATCGACGGCTATGTATTCCTCTGGGAACAGCGCAGCTACACCATCAGCGCCAGCATCGGCGGCGTCATGATCGACCGCCCCGGCATCCTGGTGAAGGACCTGCTGGCGCAGGCCGACACCGCCTGCTACATGGCCAAGGAGCTCGGCCGCAACCGCGTGCATTTCTATTCGGAGCGCGACGACGAGACGGTGCGCCGTCACAGCGAGATGGAATGGGCGAACCGCCTGCGCTGGGCGGTCGACGAGCATCGCCTGGTGCTCACCTACCAGGAGATCTGGCCGCTGCCGCTGGCCGCCGGCGGCGATACCGACATCGAGATGCTGCTGCGCTTCCGCGAGGAATCCGGCCAACTGGTGGTACCCGGCGTGTTCATGCCGGCGGCCGAGCGCTACGGCCTGATGCCGGTGGTCGACCGCTGGGTGATCGAGACCACGCTGGCGAATTTCGCCCAGCTGCACCCGGCAGGCGGCGTGCTGCGCATGGTGGCGATCAACCTGTCCGGCGCCAGCGTCGAGGACGAGGAGCTCGCCGGCCTGATCATCGGGCTGTTGCGGCGCTACCGGGTCGAGCCGTCGCGGGTGTGCTTCGAGGTCACCGAGACCGTGGCGGTGCGCAACCTGTCGCAGGTGGTGCGCTTCATGGAGCAGCTGCGTGCAGTGGGCTGCCGCATCGCGCTGGACGATTTCGGCGCCGGCATGTCCTCGTTCACCTATCTGAAGAACCTGCCGCTGGACATCATCAAGATCGACGGCAGTTTCGTGCGCGACATGCTTACCGACCCGGTCAGCCACCTGATGGTCAGGGCAGTCACCGACATCGGCCACCGGCTCGGCCTGGAGGTGGTCGCCGAATGGGTGGCCGACGCGGAAACCGTGCAGGCGCTGGCGGCGCTGGGGGTGAACCGGGTGCAGGGTTTCAGCCTGCACCGGCCCGAACTGGCGCTGTTCCAGCGCGACTGAGCCGTCGTTTCGCCGCGCGGCGAAGCGTCCGGGCCATGCGCTGGCTAGACTGCACGCATGGACGAGGCCGCGCCGCTCAATCGCTATCAACTGGCCGAACTCGGCAGCCTGCTGGCCGAGCCGGCGCGTGCGGCAATGCTGCTGGCTCTGGTCGACGGCACCGCGCGGCCGGCGGGCGAGCTGGCGCAGACGGCCGGGATCGGCCCGGCCACCGCCAGCGCGCACCTGCGCCGGCTGCTCGACGGCGGCCTGCTGGCGTTGCAGGCGCAGGGCCGGCATCGCTACTACCGGCTCGCCGACGAGCGCGTCGCGGCCATGCTGGAATCGTTGTCGCTGGCCCGCGCCCCGGCGCTGCACGCGCTGCCGGCCAAGGGCGATGCGCAACTGCGCCGTGCCCGTTGCTGCTATCGCCACCTTGCCGGCGCGCTGGGCGTGGCGTTCTGCGCCACGTTGCTGCAACGCGACTGGCTGCACACCGGGTCACGCGGCCTGCAACTGCTGCCGGCCGGCGTCGATGCGCTGGCCGGCAGCGGACTGTCGTTGCCGAACGTGGCCAGGCTGTACGGCCGCAGCTGCCTGGACTGGACCGAGCGGCGCATGCACCTGGGCGGCCCGCTCGGCGTGGCGCTGACCGCGGCGATGCTCGAGGCCGGCTGGTTGCGGCCGCTGCCGCGCAGCCGCGCGCTGCAACCCAGCGCCGACGGCCTGCACCGGCTCGGCCTGCTGGGCGTGCAGTTGGACTGAGCGGGCGCTGCCGGCGTTATTTCAGCGCCCGGCGCTGCCCGATGCCGCTGCCGGCGAACGCTCGAAGCTGCCGGCATAGCCGGGGAACACCACCGGGCTCTCGTAGCCGTCGGCCGAGACCGACGACACGCCGAAGAACCAGTCGTCGATCACCACGTCCTGCAGCACCGCCTGGTCGACGTCGCCGACTGCGCGCGCGTGCTGCCATTGCGCCGCGGTGGTGTCGCGCCAGTGCACGCGATAGCCGGCGGCACCAGGCACCTTGTGCCAGCTGAGCGTGGTGTCGGTGGCCAGCGCGCCCTTGCTGTCGACGCCGGTCGGCGGCGCCGGCGCGCGGCTCAGCGCGGCCATGGCGATGGCGTTCAATGCGGTGACGCGGGCGAGGTAGCGGAAGTCGATGCCGTCGATGGTGTCGCCGTAGTGCACGCCCCGATCCTGATCGGTACGTCCGCTGCGCAGGTCCTGGTGCTGCCGGGTGTAGTTCTCGTGCGCCTCGGTGACGCGCACGGCGGGGTAGCCCGCTTCGAGGAACGGCACCTGGTCGCCGCCGCGGCCGTAACGGTCGGTGCGGTAGACCATGCGCACCTGGAAGTCGGGAAGGTAGTTGTCGGCGAGGCGTTCGATGTAGCGGGCGAGGTTGCGCGAGGGCGAATCCACCTCGCCGCCGTGGTAGCGGCGGTAGTCCGCCTGGGCCGCCGTCTCGTTGCTCTTGGTGCCCTCGGAGAACACCCTCACTGTGGTGTTGTCGATCACCCCGTTCTGGCCCTGGCTGTTGCCCACGATGTCGTTGTTGAGCTGGGCCTCGACCTGCCAGCCGTGCGCGACCGCGTAGTCGGCCAGCACCTTGCCGCCGTACAGGCCCTGCTCCTCGCCGGACAGGGCGGCGAATACCAGGGTGGCGTCGTTGTCCTGCTTCGACAGCAGTCGCGCCGCCTCGATCAGGGCGGCGACGCCGGAAGCGTCGTCGTTGGCGCCGGGCGCGTCGCTGGTGGCGTTCATCACGTCGGTGACGCGCGAGTCGAGGTGGCCGGTCATCACGATCACCCGGTCCGGATCGCGCTTGCCGCGCTTGATCGCGACCACGTCCATCACCTCGGTCGGCTGCGGGATGCGCTTGCCGCTGAACACCTGCGACGGCGTGACCACGTCGATGCAGCCGCCGCAGTCGCGCGAGATCGCCTCGAAGCGCGACTTCACCCAGCGCCGCGCGGCGCCGATGCCGCGACTGTCGGACTTCGTGTCGGACAGGGTGTGGCGGGTGCCGAAACCGACCAGCGCGGTGATCGTCGCGCGCAGCTCCGCTTTGCTCGGGGCGTTGGCCAGTGCATGCAGTGCCGGCTGCTCGGACGGCGTGACGGCCGCTGCCTGGCTGGCGCCGGCTGCAGCCAGCAGCGAGAAGAAAAGGACCGGTATGGCTCGAAGCATCGTTCGCGTCCTTCAGCGGGGAAGGAGGCACGATACAACGCCTGCGCAGGCCCCGGCAGCTTCGGCCGCGCTCGGGTCGCGTGTGCGGTGTCGCGCGGATGCCCTGCACCCGCGCGGCCGTGGGCGTCAGGCTTCGTTCGCACCGCGCGTGTTCTCGTCCTGCCGGCGATGAAAAAAGCCCGGCCTCGCGGCCGGGCTTTTCGTTGGGGATGACCGGCGGCGGCTTGCTCCGTGCAAGCCGCCAGGCCTCCCCGGTTTACTGCACGGTCAAGGTGACGTCGTCCAGCACGAACGAAGTCTGCAGCGAAGAATCTTCCGTGCCGGTGAACTTGATCGTCACCGTCTGGCCGATGTACGCGGCGAGGCTGTTCGTGTGCACCGTGTAGCCCGAGTTGGCGTTGAGGTTCGAGTAGGTCACCAGCGTCTTGAGCAGGGTGCCCGAGCTGTTGAACACCTGCACCTTCAGCTTGTCGTAGGCCGTCGTTGTCGTGGTTTCCGAAGTGTCGATATGCAGGCTGTACGACAGGTTGGCCGAGGTCTTGCCGCTCGGAATGGTCACCGACTGCGACACCGTGTCGGTGTGGGTCGTGCCATAGCCGTCCAGCCACGTGAACCAGCTGCCGGCATGGGCGACTTCACCCGTGCAGGTGCTGTTGCTGCACAGCGCGCCGGCGCTGATGGTCCACGGCGCGGCCGTGCCGCTCTCGAAGCCGGTGTTGCCGAGCAACTGCGACGAGCCGCCGCTGGAGACCGTCACCGACTGCGTCTTGGTGTTGGTCGCGCCGCCGTTGTCGGTCACCGTCAGCGACACGCTGTAGGTGCCGGCGGCCGCATAGGTGTGGCTGGGGTTGGTGGCGGTCGAGGTGCTGCCGTCGCCGAAGTTCCACGAGCGCGAGGCGATGGTGCCGTCGCTGTCGGTGGAGCTGTCGGTGAAGTTCACGGTCAGGCCGCTGGCCGAGTCGCTGAAGTTGGCGACCGGCGGCACGTTGGCCGGCGGCGAACCGCCACCGATGTCGCTGGCGGCCGCGCTGACGATCAACTCGCCGCGGCCGCTGGCCAGGTCGTAGCCGACGCCGGCAGTCTCGCCGCCGTTGTTGCCCGAGGTGATGTCGTGGAAGTCGGCGCCCGGCAGCTGGTACAGCAGCGGTGCGGCAAAGCCCACGGTGGAGCCCTTGATGGCGATGACGCGCGCCCAGGCGCCGGCGAACAGCGGAGCGGACAGGCTGGTGCCGCCGTACTGCTGGGTGGCGCCGTTGACGATGATCTTCGCGCCCGAGTTGGGATCGGCGTCATAGGCGATGTCCGGCAGGCCGCGCGTGCTGCCCGGGGCCACGCCGTTCTGCCAGCTCGGCTGCGGCTCGAACGTGCTGGAGCTGCCGCCGCCGCTGACCCACACGGTGGCGCTGTTCCAGGTGGTCGTGGAGGCGTTCAGCGTGGTGCCGCCCACCGCGACCACGTACTGCGATGCGGCCGGCCAGCTCGGCGTGACGCCGCCGTTGCCGCACTCGTCGGCGCCGGAGTCGCCGGTGGAGATCGAGAAGGTCTGCCCCTGCGCCACCGCCTGCTGGAAGATCTGGTCCTGCGCCGCGGCCGATCCGTCGCCCTGCGCGCTGGTCTCGCACTCGCCCAGCGACACGTTGATGATCTTGGTGGCGTTGGCGTTGACGATGGTGTTGAAGTCGGCGGTGAGGTCGGCGTTGGACAGGGTCGGGATGTTGTAGAAGATCAGGCTGCCGACCTGGCCGCCGGCCATGCCGACGACATCCTGGCTGTCCAGGCTCCACTCGCCGAGGCCGCTGGTGTCGGTGCTGGTGCCGTTGGTGTTGACGGTCTGGGTGGTGACCGTGGGCAGGCCGTTCTGCGAGGTGAACGTGTTCAGGTCGGTGATGGTCTGGGTGATCTTGCCCTGGGTGACGATGCCCACCGGCACGCCGGCGGCCGTGGCTACGCCGTTGCCGCCGTAGATCGAGGAAAACTCGGTCGGGTTGTGGCCGGTCACCGCCTGGGTGGTGAAGCCAGCCTGCATGGGCTTGGCGAAGGTGTGCGCCTGGTGCACGTTCTGCAGGCCGATCACCGACAGCACGCTGTCCTGCAGCGCGGCCGGAATCTGCACGCCGCTGTTGTTCATGAAGGCCATGCGGCCTTCCTTGGTGCGGACCTTGGCGAAGCTGGTCTTGAACGCGGCCTGCGCGGTGTCGGCCCGGCCGTCCGCCGAGATCATCAGGCGGTTCGGCGCGATCGTGACGTTGGTGAAGCCGGCCGAGGTCAGCCACGCGGCGACCTTGTTGGCCTGGTCCGTGGTCGGCGAGTAGTTGGCGACGAACTGCTGGTTCGACATCCTGTGCTGCACCATCGCCAGGGTCGAGGTCTTGGCCGTGGCCAGGAAGGTGTGCAGTTGGTCCGGGTTGCGCAGCTTCAGCGCCACCTCGATGTGGATCGGCTGCGAGGTGGCCAGCGGGCCGCTGACCACGTCGCCCTGGCGCAGTTGGGTGGCGCGCTGATTCAGTGCGACGAAGGCCTGGCTGTTTGCCGACGTGGCGTTGGCCGACGCGATGGTGGCCATGCCGATGGCGGCGGTCAGCAGCGTGAGACGGAAATGACTTGGCATTTATAGCTCCCGAAAGGTTTTTTCGAGGCGAACGAAGCCGCTGGGGCCACGTGGACCTCATGAAGTGAGCGCCGTGGACAGGCACGGCACCATTGGTTTTTTTGGATTGCCCAGCGATCCCGTGCGTACTGCGATCGACCCTCCCCCCGTCAATCCCTCCGGGTTGTCGCGCAGGTTTGTTTTGCCGCCGGATAAATAAACGCCGGTGGTGTGACGTCATCACGGAATCATTCGTCAAGCTCCCCATTGGCGAACTGGTTGACGGTAGAGTTGGCGACCGAAAACCGTCAATAGGATTTTTTCAGGGATCCGGTGATTGTCGTCACACAATTCACGGATTATGAAAAAGCCTGGATGGCGTAAATATCTACGATTTTCGAATGAGCGAATGAATCGCGGAGCAGACGCCTGCAGATGGCTCAGCACTGCGGGCTGTGCGATAAGGATTGCATGATGAATCCGGTTTTCTAGGAGAAAATCACACCGAGGCGGCATTATCTGGATATGCGCCGACGGCGCCCTTGCGTCGCATTTATTTCTCGGGCGTGGCTATTTATTGGCGTAATTAGTTACGTTTGGAACGATATTATTATGGGTGCTCCGAAAGATATTGCTCGATACGCCACATTCCGTTCCCGGCATTTCAGCTCATGGCGGCCATGTCCGGTCATGTCTGATTCACCCTGAAATGCTCGGTGGCGTGGCGTTGCCCCGGGATCCAGTACCAGTAGTCGTGCAAGACAGGGCATGCGATCGGTTGCTCACTCGCCGCCGTGGCGGTGAAGCCGCCGGTTCATTCCGCACAGGCGGCATGCGACCATGCGCGGATGACCCGGACAGCCTTTCCCCGACTGGCGATCATCGGCGGCGGTCCGGCGGGACTGATGGCGGCCGAGGCCGCGTGCGCGGCCGGCGTGGCGGTGGACCTGTACGACGCGAAGGGCTCGGTCGGACGGAAATTCCTGCTGGCCGGCAAGGGCGGGCTCAACCTCACCCACGGCGAGCCCCGCGCACGTTTCGTCGAACGCTACGGCGCGCGCCATGACGAGGTGGGGCGCTGGCTCGACGCGTTCGATGCGGATGCGCTGCGCGCCTGGGCGCATGGACTCGGCGTGGAAACCTTTGCCGGCAGTTCCGGCCGGGTGTTCCCGCGCGATCTGAAGGCGGCGCCCCTGCTGCGCGGCTGGCTGCGCCGCCTGCGCGAATCCGGCGTGGCATTCCATATGCACCATCGCTGGCTGGGCTGGCAGGCGCACGACGCGCTGCACTTCGACACGCCGCAGGGCGCGCGCGCGGTGCCGGCCGGTGCGGTGGTGCTGGCGCTTGGCGGCGCCAGTTGGCCGCAGCTGGGTTCCGACGGCGCCTGGGTAGAACCGTTGCAGGAAGTGGGGATCGACATCGCACCGCTGCAGCCGGCGAACTGCGGCTTCGAACTTGAGTGGAGCGACCATCTTTCCAGCCGCTTCGCCGGCGCGCCGCTGAAGCCGGTGGTGGCGCACTGGGTCGACCGCCACGGCGTGGCCCGCTCGCGCCAGGGCGAATTCGTGCTCAGCGAATACGGCATCGAGGGCAGCCTGATCTATGCGATCGGCGCGGAGCTGCGCGAGCAGATTCGCGAGTACGGCGAAGCGCTGCTGCAGCTGGACCTGGTACCCGGCTACACCGAAGCGGCACTCGCCGCGCGCCTTGCCGCGCCGCGCGGCAAGCACAGCATCGGCGACTGGCTGCGTCGCCGCGCCGGGCTGGACGCGGCGAAGTGCGCGCTGGTGTTCGAGCTCGCCGACAAGCCCACCCTGGCCGATCCGTTTGCTTTGGCGGCGCGGCTCAAGGCCTTGCCGCTGCGCCTGCGCGCGCCGCGGCCGGTCGCCGAGGCGATCAGCACGGCCGGCGGCGTGCGGCTGGAAGCGCTGGATGAAAACCTGATGCTGCGCGCCCGTCCCGGCGTGTTCTGTGCCGGCGAGATGCTGGACTGGGAGGCGCCCACCGGCGGCTACCTGCTGACCGCCTGTTTCGCCAGCGGCCTGGTCGCCGGTCGCGGTGCGGCGCGCTGGCTGGGCGCGTAGCCGCCCCGGTTTCAGCCGGCGATCAGGCCTGCCGGCGCGGGTTTCACGTTCTCGGCCAGCACGCCCTGCTGCGTGCGGCGCAGTACCTGCGGCATGTGCTGCGCCACGAACTCGATGAAGCTGCGCAGCGCCGGGGTGTGGCCGTGGCGCGAGGGGTACACCGCGTGCACGTTGCCCGCCGGCAGCGACCACGCCGGCAGCAGCGGCACCAGCCGGCCCTCGGCAATCGGTTCACGGCAGACGAACTGCGGCAGCTGCGCCGCGCCGACGCCGCCGATCACCGCCTGGTACAGCACCTGCAAGTCGTCGCTGGTCAGGCTGGGGTGATGTTCCACCTGCTGGGTGCGGCCGTCGGCGGCCTGCAGGTGCCAGAAGTGCCGCCCTTCCGCGCTGATCAGGCCCACGCTGGAAAGACGCTTGAGTTCCAGCGGCTGGGTCGGTTGGCCCTGGCGCCGCAACAGTTCGGGGCTGGCCACCAATACCTGCGGGTCCATGCCGTAGCTGCGCATGACCAGGCTGGAATCCTTGAGCGAATCGTGCACGCGGAACGCGATGTCGTAGCCGCCGGCGATCACGTCGACCTGGTGGTGGCAGATGTCGAGGTCGACCTGCACCTCGGGATGGCGCCGCAGGAAGTCGACCAGGATCGGCGCCAGCAGCAATTGTGCGAACAGCACCGGGCAGGCCACGTGGATGCGCCCGCGCGGTGCGGCCTGGGCTTCGTCGATGACGCGCTGGGTCTGCTCGGCGGCGGCCAGCAACTGCCGGCATTGCTCGTAGTAGCGCTGGCCGATTTCGCTGACATGCGAGCGCCGCGTGGTGCGCTGGATCAGCCGCACGCCGAGGCTGGCCTCCAGCCGCGCCACCCGGAAGCTCAGCTGCGACTTGGCCACGCCCAGCGCCTTGCTGGCGGCGGTGAACGAACCCAGCTCCACCACCTGCACGAAGTAGTAAATGTCGTTGAGGTCCTGCACGGCATGTCCTTGCGGCCGGGATCAGGCGGCTTGGATCAGGCTAGCGCGATACGGCGCAATGTCTTGTTGCGACGCACAATCATCAGGGATTGTTCTGTGGTCATGGACATTTAACGCAATCAAAAAGGCTTAACAATCTTTCACTTCCGGGTGAATACTCCGGCTTGGGACAAGGCCGGCCGCCAGGGAGATCGTACCGGGCAGGGGCGCGCCGGCCGATTGCGGTTTGTTCACGCTAGCCAAGGGGCGTCAAGCCATGCGTGTGATTTCGTTGTTTCCTGCCGCCTTGCTGTGTGTGGCGCTGGGTGCCGGTGGCATCCTCTCGGGGTGCGGGGTAGCGCAGGCCCAGCAGGCGACCGCCCCCGCGCCGGCGGATGCCGCGCACAGCCCGTCCAGCGCGCTCAGCCAGAGCGACATCGCGAAGATGCTGCCGGCCACCGACATGGGCGCAGGCGCGGCGCGGGCGAACCATCCGCACCTGCCGCCGGCCGGCGACAGCCCGGCCACGCCGTTCGACGCCGCTTCGATTCCGGCCAACCCGCTGGCGCCGCAGGCCGACGCGATCGGCGCGAAGAGTTGCGTGGCCTGCCACGCGCAGGAAAACGTGCAGGCCTCGCACACGCTGCACGTGGCCTCGTTCCGTGCCGGCGCGGCGAACACCGGCCCGCAGGCGGCCTGCGAAAGTTGCCACGGCCCGGGTTCCGAGCATGCCAAGGACCCCACCGCGCCGGGCCTGATCATCGCCTTCACCCACGATGCGAAAACCTCGCCGCAGGTCCAGGCCGGGGTGTGCCTCGCCTGCCATGCCGGCGGCGCGCGCCAGCACTGGATCGGCTCGATCCACCAGAACCGCGGCCTGTCCTGCACCGACTGCCACAACCCGATGGCGCGGCTGTCGCCCGAAGGCGTGCTGGCGAAATCCTCGATCAACGAAGTCTGCTCGACCTGCCACCAGGACATCCGCGCCAAGTTCAACCGCCGCTCGCACATGCCGCTGCCGGAAGGGCAGATGGCCTGCACCGACTGCCACAACCCGCACGGCTCGATCACCAAGCCGCTGCTGAAGACCGATACGGTCAACGAGACCTGCTACACCTGCCACGCCGAGAAGCGCGGGCCGTTCCTGTTCGAGCACGCGCCGGTGCGCGCGAACTGCCTCAACTGCCACGACGTGCACGGCTCCAACCAGCAGACCCTGCTGGTCGCGCCGATCCCGATGCTGTGCCAGCAGTGCCACACCATGACGCTGCATCCGAACGATCTGCAGAGCGCGGCCGGACTCGGCACCGGCCCGCATCCGGACGAGCGGCTGATCGGGCGCGGCTGCCTGACTTGCCACAGCAATATCCACGGCTCGAACAATCCTTCCGGACCGAAGTTCCACAAGTGACGGAGGCGGACGATGCTTGCGCTGAAAGGAAATCGCACGACGCCCACAGCCTTGGCGCTGGCTCTGCTGTGCGGGCTGTTCGGCGCGCAGGGCGTGCGGGCCGGTGATACCAGCGGCACCATGCGCGTGGGCGACATGCAGTTCGGCAATGCGCTCGACCTGCGCGGCTGGACACCGATGCTGCAGCCGGCCGATCCCGACGGCATGTCCTACCTGCACGCCGGCATGCTGCGCACGCCGACCGGCGCGCTGTATCCGTATCCGCCGATGGTCGATCCGGGCAAGCCGCTGGGCCAGGGCGACTGGACCTACGCCGGGCTGATCGAGTTCGGTTACCTGCACGTCGGCGGCGACCGCAACGCGGAATACTTCCGCCAGTACGCCGACTGGAAAAGTGGCGCCGTGCTGGGCCTGTTCGCGCTCAACTTCGACAACCGCAAGACCGGCAACTACGTTGAGGTCCGCGGCAGCCGCCTCAGCGGCGACGACCAGTACTACCGCCTGCGCGCCGGCCGCTACGGCAGCTACCGCATCGAGGGCTTCTACCGCGACATGCCGCATACCGTGTCGACCAGCGCCTACCCGATCTGGAACGGCGTCGGCAGCACCGACCTGACCCTGCCCGCGCCGCTGGTCGCCGGCGCCAGCACGCCGGCGCAGGTGGCCGCCGCATCGGCCGCCACGCCACGGCGCAGCATCGGGCTCACCCGCACCCGCGCCGGGCTTAGCTACGAAGGCGTGCTGTACCGCAACTGGATCGGCTCCGCCGCGATCACCAACGAGAAGCGCAGCGGCACCCGCCTGTGGGGCGGCTCGATGTTCTTCAACTTCCCGTTCCCGGACGACGGCGGCATCCTGGAAACGGTGCGGCCGATCGACTTCCGCACCACCGACATCAACCTCAGCCTGCGCAACGTCGGCAAGGTATGGCGCTTCCTCGCCACCTACAACGGTTCGTTCTTCCGCAACCACAAGGACCACCTGAACTTCGAGAGCCCGTTCGCCCTGTACAACGTGGTCGGCACGCCGCAGGTGGCCGACATCAAGGACGGCCAGTTCTCGCTGGAGCCGGACAACGACTACCACAACGTGCGGCTGGA
Organism: Rhodanobacter sp. LX-99; assembly: GCF_018599185.1. Classification (NCBI taxonomy): domain Bacteria; kingdom Pseudomonadati; phylum Pseudomonadota; class Gammaproteobacteria; order Lysobacterales; family Rhodanobacteraceae; genus Rhodanobacter; species Rhodanobacter sp. LX-99. The sequence goes on from NZ_JAHFVL010000001.1 coordinate 2,137,237, forward strand.
CCTGTCGCGCGAGCTGAAGTGGAACGGCCAGTTCACCGTGGCCGGCGCGTGGGGCACGATGCGCCAGAACGATGCGCTGCTGCCGCCGACCACCTGCACCGGCACCGGCGGCATCTTCATCGCGCCGCCGGCCGACTACACCTTCCAGTGCGCGAACTGGAACACCACCGCGGCGCTGGCGCAGAAGAGCGCGAACGCGCGCATCGACACCGGCCTGTTCGATGCGCGGGTCACCTTCCGTCCCACCCCCGCCTTCGGCTGGCACGCCGGTTTGCGCTGGTATCGCGAGGACAACAAGACCCGCTACCTCGCCTACAACCCGCTCACCGGCCAGTACGGCTACATCTCCGAGAACGGCTCGCAGGGCAGCGTGGTGCCTGGCGAGACCGGCATCTTCGACCCGGCCAACCCGCTGTACTGGTCGCGCAACGTCACCGTGCGCAACGTGCCGTTCGGCTATACCGACGCGATCCTCGAACTGGGCGCGGACTGGCAGCTCGGCCGCAAGAGCTCGCTCGGCGTCACCTACACCTACGACCACAACCGGCCGAAGTACCGCGAGCGCAAGCGCGTCGACGAGCAGCGCATCAAGTTCGACTGGGTCAGCCGCGACGTCATAGGCGCCACCGTGCGGTTGAGCTGGGAGTACGCCAGGCGCGACGGCGACAAGTACAACTACGATCCGTACGTGCCGTTCTTCTCCGAGTCGCTGCCCGGTTTCGTCGATCCGGCCAACGGCCTGCCGGCGCATACCGTCGCCGACATGCGCAAGTACGACCTGTCCGACCGCACCGAGAGCAAGGCGCGCGCGATCGTCACCTACCCGTGGGGCGAGTCGGCCACGCTGTCGGCCACGTTCTACGGCAACCGCGACCAGTACGACGCCCTGATCGGCCGGCAGGACACCCGCACCACCGGCGCCACCTTGCAGTGGGACTGGCAGCCGACCCCGGCCACCACGATGAACGCCTACCTCGGCGCGGAAACCTCGCGCATGGGCATCTCCAACGTCAACGATGCCGACGGGCCGGACAACGGCGCCGTCTTCGGCACGCCCGACCAGGTCAACCCCGATCTCGGCGGGCCGCTGTATCCGTACGCGAACCAGTGGTGGGAGTTCGACCGCGAAAGCAACCGCAATGCGGGCTTGAGCTTCAGCCACGACTTCGGTCGCGCGCGTGCCGATCTCAGCTACAACTACACCGGCTCGTTCGGTCATGTCGGCTACAACTACGCCACCATCGGCGCGCTGGCCTATCGCGATCCTGCCGGCGTGGCCGCGGCCGCCAACGGCTTTCCCGACAACAAGTACCGCACCAACACGCTCGACCTGGGCCTGAGTTTCCGCGTCAACCGCAACGTCGGCGTGCGCCTGTACGGCCGCTACGAAACCGGCGCATTCAGCGACTGGCATTACGCCGGGCTGGACAACACGCTCAGCTACGACCACCGCCTCTACACCGACAAGGGCGGCCAGTTGCACTACAACGTGAGCCTGGTCGGCGTCATGTTGAACCTGAAGTTGTAGGAGCCGTGATCGTGATGACGTATCGCACCAGTCTCCTGTTGGCCGGCCTGCTGCTGTCGACCGCCGTGCTCGACGTCGCCGCGCAGCAACCCGCCACGACGGCGTCCGCCGCGCCGGCCGGCGTGCTGGATCTGCGCCGCGTGCAGCCGGTCAGCGGCGACGCCCAGGCCGGTGCCGGCAAGGCCGCGGTATGCGCGGCCTGCCATGGCGCGCAGGGCGTGGCGATCGCGCCGAACTTTCCGAACCTGGCCGGACAATCGGCCACCTATCTGTACGTGCAACTGAAGGAGTTCCACGACGGTCAGCGCAGCGACCCGGTGATGAGCGGCCAGGCCGCCGCGCTGAGCGACGCCGACATGCGCGATCTGGCCAGCTACTACGCCGCGCTGGCGCCGAAGCCGGCGGGCCAGGCCGATGCAAATTCGCGCGGCGCGCAGTTGTATCTGGCCGGCGATCCGGCGCAGGGCATTCCGCCCTGCCAAGGCTGTCACGGCCCGGCCGGGCTGGGTCCGCAGCCGCACCCCAGCAGCGCGCCGCAGCCGCCGTGGGCGACCTTCCCGCATCTGCGTGGCCAGTCCGGCTTGTACGTGACCAAGCAACTGGGCGATTTCAAGAGCGGCGCACGCGCCGGCAGCAGCAATGCGAAGGTGATGCATGGCATAGCGGCCACGCTCGGCGACGACGACGTGCAGGCGCTGTCGACCTGGCTGAGCACGTGGTGACGCCGCCGCCGCGGCACGGGTTCACGGTGCAGGCCGCTTCACCAGCTTGATCTCGAACAGCTGCGGCCAGCACTTGCCGGTGACGAACAGGCGCTTGTGCTCCGCATCCCAGGCGATGCCGTTGAGCACGTCGTCGACCGGGTTCGGCAGCCGGCTGACGTCGAGCAGGCCGGCGAGGTCGATCCAGCCCACGACATGCCCGCTGGCCGGGTCGATCCGTGCGATGCGGTCGGTCAGCCATACGTTCGCGTAGATCTCGCCGTCGACCCACTCCAGCTCGTTGAGGTTGTTGACCGGCGCGCCGTCGGCAGTGACCGTGATGCGGCGGACCACTTGCAGCGATTCCGGATCCAGCACGCGCAGTGTCGATGAACCGTCGCTCATGTAAATGTGTTGCTGGTCGCGGGTCAGCGCCCAGCCTTCGCCGGAGTAGCTGAAATTGCGCTGCGGCGTGAAGCTGGCCAGGTCGTAGACGAAGCCGGTCTGGCTCTGCCAGGTGAGCTGCACCAGCCGGTCCTTCCAGTCGACGATGCCCTCGCCGAAGTACTGCTTTGGCAGGCGGTGGCGCTGCACCACGTCGCCGCTCTCCAGCGCCACCTTGCGCACGGTCGACTGGCCGACCTGGCCGGTGCTCTCGTAGAGATAGCCGTCCTTGTAGAACAGCCCCTCGGTATAGGCACCGGTGTCGTGCGGGTAGGCGCGTACGACCTGGTAGCCGTAGACCGGGATGGCCGCCCAGGCCGGAGCGGCACAGGCGAGCAGGGCGAAGGCGAGGGTGCAGGTGGGCCAGCGCGGCATCGGGTCGGCTTCCGGACGGGTTGGGCCGCTCAGCCTAGCGGACGCACGCGGAAATTGCGGCCCTTGATCTTGCCCGCGCGCAGGCGCTCCAGCGCCTTGTTCGCCAGTGCGCGGCCGATCGCCACGTAGGCGCGGGTGGCGAACACGTCGATCTTGCCGATGTCCTTCGCCTCCAGCCCGGCGTCGCCGGTGAGCGCGCCGAGGATGTCGCCGGGGCGCAGCTTGTCCTGCCGGCCGGCGTCGATCACCAGCGTCTTCATCGGCGCCAGGTGCAGGGTCTTGCCGCGCGGCGGCGTCACTTTCAGCGCACGCCACGGCAGCGGTGCGCCGCCGAGTTCCTCGATGTTCGCCGCCTTCGGCCGCTCGCGCGGCGTGCACAGGGTAATCGCCAGGCCCGCTTCGCCCGCGCGGCCGGTGCGGCCGATGCGGTGGGTGTGGGTGTCCGGGTCGTGCGCCACGTCGTAGCTCAGCACCAGCGGCAGCGCGACGATGTCGAGGCCGCGCGCGGCCACGTCGGTAGCCACCAGCACGTTGCAGCTGCGGTTGGCGAAGCGCACCAGCACCTCGTCGCGGTCGCGCTGCTCCATGTCGCCGTGCAGGGCCAGCGCGGAGTAGCCGCGGCGGTCCAGTTCCTGCGCCACTGCGTCCACGTCGCGGCGCATGTTGCAGAACACCAAGGCGTGCTGGCCGCGCTCGCCGGCCAGCAGCTGCGCCAGCGCATCGGGCTTCTGCGCTGGATCCACCTCGATGAACTGCTGCTCGATCGCCGGCTTCTGCTCGGCCGGCGCGTCCACCGTGACCACCACCGGGTCCTTCTGCACGCGCTGGCTCACCGCGCGGATCTCGTCCGGGTAGGTGGCCGAGAACAGCAGGGTCTGATGGTGTTTCGCGATGCGCCCGATGATGTCGTCGATCGCCTCGGCAAAACCCATGTCGAGCATGCGGTCGGCCTCGTCCAGCACCAGCACCTTGATCCCGCCGCCATGCAGGCTGCCGCGCTTGAGGTGTTCCTGCACGCGGCCGGGCGTGCCGACCACGATGTGCGGATCGTGCGTCAGCGAGGCCAGCTGCGGCCCCAGCGGCATGCCGCCGCACAGGGTCAGCAGCTTCACGTTCGGAATGTTCGCGGCCAGCTTGCGGATCGCCTTGCTGACCTGGTCGGCCAGTTCGCGGGTGGGGCACAGCACCAGCGCCTGCAGCCGGACCGCGTCCGCGTCCAGCGTCTGCAGCAGGCTCAGCCCGAACGCCGCGGTCTTGCCGCTGCCGGTCTGCGCCTGTGCGATCACGTCGCGCCCTTGCAGCATCGGCGGCAGGCTTTGCGCCTGCACCGGGGTCATCTCGGCGTAGCCGAGCGTATCGACGCTGGCGAGCAGGGCGGGTTTGAGCGGGAGCGTGTTGAAGGCGGTCATCCGCACATGATCGCATGGCGGCCAGCGCGCCACAGGCTTGCATCCGGCGGCCGGCTCGCGGACCCTGTACGGCTATCGCCTCTCGTGATCATCGCCATGGATACCGTTTTCATCGAAGACCTGCGCATCGACGCCGTCATCGGCATCTACGACTGGGAGCGCCGCGTGCGGCAGACGCTGTCGTTCGACATCGAGATGGCGTTCGACAACACCGTGCCGGCGGGCAGCGACGACATCGCGCTGACGCTGAACTACAAGGACGTGTCGAAGCGCCTGATCGGCTACGTGGAAGCGTCCAGCTTCGGCCTGGTCGAAACGCTGGCCGAACGCTGCGCGGCGATCATCCGCGAGGAGTTCGGGGTCGGCTGGGTGCGCCTGAAGCTGTCCAAGCCGGGCGCGGTGCGCGGCGCGAAGGCGGTGGGCGTGCGGATCGAACGCGGCACGCGGCCGGACTGACTGATGGCACGCGCTTATCTGAGCCTGGGCTCCAACGTCGAACCCCGGCGTCATCTGCCGGCGGCCATCGCCGCCTTGCGCGAGCGCTTCGGCGACATCGCGGTGTCGCCGGCCTATCGCAGCAAGCCGGTGGGTTTCGACAGCGCGGACTTCGTCAACCTGGCGGTGGGGCTGGATACCGAGTTGTCGCCCGAGGCGCTGAACGACTGGCTGCACGCGCTGGAGGATCGCCAGGGCCGCCGCCGCGACGTGCCGCGCTATTCGGACCGCACGCTGGACGTCGACATCGTGTTCTACGACGCGCTGGTGCTCGACGGTCCGGGCCACCTGCAGATTCCGCGCAAGGAGCTGCAGCACGCGTTCGTGCTGCGGCCGATCGCCGACATCGCACCAGAGTTCCGGCATCCCGTCGGCGGGTTGAGCATGGCCGAGTTGTGGGCGGCGTTTCCGGCCGGAAGCGAGCCGCTGCAGGTCGAATCGCTGCCGGACTGAGCACTGTCGCACGCGCGCGGCGGGTGCTAGAAAGAGCGCACTCGCGATCCACGGATGAAGGGAGACACGCATGGCCGGTAAATTTGCACGCAGTTGGGCGTTGTTGAAGGCGAGCGCGGCGGTGCTGCGTTCGGACAAGTCGTTGCTGGTGTTTCCGTTGCTCTCGGGGCTGTGCACGCTGCTGGTGGCGGCGAGTTTCCTGATCCCGGTCGGCGTGATGGTGATCGGCAACCAGCACGCCGGCGAGCAGTTCGAGCAGGGCATGTCCGCGGGTGTCTACCTGCTGATGTTCGGCTTCTACTTGGTGCAGTACTTCGTGATCATCTTTTTCCAGACCGCGCTGACCGGCGTGGCGCTGATGCACCTGCGCGGCGAGCCGACCAGCGTAGGCACCGGCTTCGCGCTGGCCCGCGCGAAGCTGCCGCAGATCCTCGGCTACGCGCTGATTGCCGCCACTGTCGGCCTGCTGCTGCGGATGATCCAGGAGCGCCTCGGCCTGATCGGCCGGCTGGTGGTCGGCTTCATCGGCCTGGCCTGGACCGTGGCCACCTTCCTGGTGGTGCCGATCCTGGCCAGCCAGGACGTGGGCCCGGTCGACGCGGTCAAGCGCAGCGTGGAGCTGCTCAGGCGCAGCTGGGGCGAGAACCTGATCGGCAACGGCGGCATCGGCGTGGTGTTCGGCCTGCTGATGGTGCTGGCGGTGCTGCTCGGCGCGGTCCTGATCGGCGGCGCGGTCGCGTTGCAGTCGGCCGTGGCGATCGTGCTGGCGGTGGCCGTGGTGGTGCTCGGGCTGACCCTGCTCGGCCTGGTCCAGGCGTCGCTGCAGGGCATTTACTCGGCCGCGCTGTACCGCTACGCGGAAGCGGGCGAGGCCAGCGTCGGCTTCGACCAGGCGCTGCTGCAGCAGGCCTTCGCGCCGAAGAAGAAATAGCCGCGAGCCGCGAAACTCACACCGACAACGTGCGTCCGCCGTCCACGCGAATGATTTGCCCGGTGACATACGGCGCATCGCGCAGCAGCCACAGCACCGCGCCGGCGACATCCTCGGGCGTACCGGCATGCTGCAGCGGCGTGCGCGCCAGCATCGTCTGCTGGTCGGCGTACGGCTTGCCGTCGCTGGGCCACAGCACGGCGCCGGGCGCCACGCCGTTGACGCGGATCTCCGGGCCCAGCTCCAGCGCCAGCGAGCGGGTCATCGCGGCCAGCGCGGCTTTCGCCATGCAGTACAGCGGGTGCTCCGCCAGCGGCCGCTCGGCGTAGATGTCGACCATGTTGACGATGCCGCCGCGCGCTTCGCGCAGCGCCGGGATCGCCGCCTGGCTGAGGAAGAACGGCGCCTGCGCGTTGGAGGCGAACAACGCGTCCCACTGCTGCGGCGTCGCCGTGCCCAGCGGCGTGGGGAAGAACGCCGAGGCGTTGTTGACCAGCGCGTCGAGCCGGCCGTAGTGCGCCAGTAGCTGTTCGATCATCGCCGGCAAGGCGGGCAGGTCGGCCAGTTCGGCCTGCAGCAGCAAGGTGCTGCCGCGGCGTTGCCGTTCCAGTTCGTCGGCCAGCGCACGGGCGTCGTCGGCGGAATGGCGGTAGTGCAGCGCCAGGTCGTAGCCGGCCGCGTGCAGCGCGCGCGCGGTTACCGCGCCGACGCGACGGCCGGCGCCGGTGATCAGCGCGACGGGGCGATCATGGCGTGGCGGCATGGGGCGACTCCGGCGGATATTCAGGTTCCAGCTTGCCGCAAAGCCCGCGTCGCGTCATCCGGCGCAACGCTCAGTCGGCGCCGGGTTTGCGTGGCTTCTTGTTGGCGGCCTTGCGTGCGGTACGGGCCACCTTGCGGGCGGCGCCGGCCACGGCCTTGTCGACCAGGCTGTCCACTACACGGCGGCGGGGCTTTGCTTTCGGCGTATCGGCATCGTTGCCCTCGAGCGCGACCTCGCCCTCGAACATGTCGATCGCGGTGCCGGCGACCTGCCCGGTGTCGTAGTACGCGTAGGCGCCCACGCCGAGTGCGCCGATCACCGGCAACCAGCGCGAGACGCCCTTGCTGAGCGTGCGCCGGGTCAGCTTGACGCCGACCTGTTTCGCCACGCGCTGGGCCACGCCGTAGGACATGCGCCGGAACACCAGCCGGTCGCCCATGCGCACCACCAGGTCGCGGAATGCCTGCGCCGCGGTATGGCGGAACAGGCACCACATCATCTGCTCGCGCCCCAGCGTGGCGTGGCGGCCGTAGGCGGCGGCGATGTCGCTGACCATTTGCGCCTGGATCTTCCAGATAGCGATCAGCTCCGGCAGCAGGGTCAGCCAGCCCAGCGGTCCCGGCGGCAGCGCGAGCGAGCCGGCGGTGAGCGCGGCGCGCTGGGCAGCGCGGTTGGCCAGCCGGCGTGCCTCGCCGGCGGGGTCCTGGCTGTTGCCGACCTTGCTGTCGGGCACCTGGCTGACGAAATCCAGGATCGCCTCGGTGATCCGGCCATGCTCGACCGGTGCGATGACGGCGGGTACCTGCTGGCTGGACTGGGTCATGCGTGGCTCGGTGGAATGTATCGGGTGCCGGACGCGGCCTGTGTCCTTGCAGTCTAGAGCTGCCGCATGAAGCGGGGATCAACGGTTTCGCCGTCGGGCATGACTTCTGGCGCAGGCGTGACGGAAAACTTTTCGGTAATGTTATAACATTACAGAATGAGAACCTCCTTCCACTCCTGCTGGAACTGCCGATGAAACCTTCCCTGCTCGCCTTGAGCCTTGCCGTTGCCCTGGGTACGACCGCCGTCCACGCCACCGACACGCCGCTGGCGCCGAATGCCGCCGCCACGAACGGGGACGATCCGACCGACGGCGGCAGCCGCAACAAGCAGCCGGCCAGGGTGCAGGACCTGGGTGCGGTCTCGGTCTCGGCCGCACTGGACCAGGCGCGCAATGCGCTGTCGCCGGATACCGGCAGCAGCCAGTACGTGATCGACCACAAGGCGATCGCGCAGCTGCCGCTGGGCGCCTCCACGCCGATGAACCAGGTGCTGCTGCAGGCGCCCGGCGTGGTACAGGATTCCTACGGCGGCCTGCACGTGCGCGGCGACCACGCGAACCTGCAGTACCGCATCAACGGCGTGATCATTCCCGAGTCGATCGGCGGCTTCGGCCAGAGCCTCGATGCGCGCACGATCGACAACGTGAAGCTGCTCGACGGCGCGTTGCCGGCGCAGTACGGCCTGCGCACGGCGGCGGTGGTCGACATCACCACGAAGAGCGGCCATGACCTCGGCAACGGCGGCAGCGTCGGCATCACCGGCGGCAGCAACGGTACGCTCAATCCGAACGCGTCGGCCTGGGGCAGCAACGATCGCTGGAGCTGGTTCTTCACCGGCAACTACATGGAAAACGATGCCGGCATCGAAAATCCCACGCCGAGCAGGAAGCCGATCCACGACCACACCAACCAGGTGAAGGGCTTCGGCGACATCAGCTACCTGATCGACAACGACACCCGCCTGAGCTTCCTGTTCGGCGTCGCCAACAACCGCTTCCAGATCCCGAACAACCCGAACCAGACGCCGCAATTCGGCTATCTCGATACGGTCGACTTCAACTCCGCCAACCTCGACGAACGCCAGCGCGAGAACACCCGCTTCGGCGTGCTGGCGCTGCAGGGCAAGCTGGGCGCGACCGACTACCAGGTGTCGGTGGGCCAGCGCTACAGCCGCCTCGCCTATGCGCCGGACCGGATCGGCGAGCTGATGTTCAACGGCGTCGCCTCCGACGTCACCCGCAGCAATCGCGCCAGCACCTTGCAGGCCGACTTCGCCATGCCGCTGGGCGACCGCCACACGCTGCGCTACGGTGTCTACGGCAGCTTCGAGCGCGCGGTCAGCGGCAACGACGCGTGGGTATTCCCGGCCGACGCCGACGGCAACCAGGCCAGCACCACGCCGATCAACATCCTCGACAACAGCCGCCTCACCGCAAAGACCTGGTCCGCCTACGTGCAGGACGAATGGAGCATCGGCGACACGTGGACGCTGAACTACGGCCTGCGCGGCGACCGCTACCAGCTGGTGCGCGCAGAAAGCCAGCTGAGCCCGCGCCTGGGCCTGGTCTGGCAGGCCACCGGCAGCACCACCGTGCACGCCGGCTACTCGCGCTACTTCACCCCGCCGGCGACCGAGATGATCGCCAGCAGCAACATCGCCAAGTTCGACGGCACCACCAACGCCGTGTCGGACATGGGCAACAACACGCCGCTGGCCGAGCGTTCGGACTATTTCGACGTCGGCGTCTCGCAGAACCTCGGCTCGGCCTGGACCGTCGGCGTGGACGCGTACTACCGCAAGGTGCAGCGCCTGCAGGACGAGGGCCAGTTCGGCTCCGCCCTGGTCTACTCCACCTTCAACTACGCCGCGGGCCGGGTGAAGGGCCTGGAGTTCACCGTCAACTACGAGCAGGGGCCGCTGTCCGCCTACTTCAACGCGTCGCTCGGCAAGGCGATCGGCAAGCGCATCATCACCAGCCAGTACAATTTCGCGCCGGACGACCTGGCCTACGTCGACAACCACTGGATCTTCCTCGACCACGACCAGAAACTGACCTCGTCCGGCGGCATCAACTACGCCTTGAACGACAGCACCCGGGTCGGCGCCGACTACCTGTTCGGCAGCGGCCTGCGCAAGGACGGCGACGTGCCGAACGGCGCCTCGCTGCCGGCGTACTTCCAGTTGAACCTCAACCTGTCGCACGACTTCGCGTTCGAACGCCTCGGCAAGCTGCACACCCAGCTGGCCGTGCTCAACGTGCTGGACCGCACCTACGAGCTGCGCGACGGCAGCGGCATCGGCGTCGGCGCGCCGCAGTTCGGCCCGCGCCGCGGCGTGTACCTGAGCGTGCAGAAGGATTTCTGAGCCTGATGACCGGCGAGGGCCGGGCTTCCCCATGAAGATGGAGTAGCGATGCATGTCCGAGGGATGGGAACTGGCCGCACGCGTCGTGTTGATCGGTAGCGGCGCCACGCTCGCGACCGACCTGTGGGCGCGCCTGCTGAAGTACGCGTTCGGCGTCCCGCTGCCGGACTGGCGCATGGTGGGCCGCTGGCTCGGTCACATGCCGGCTGGCCACTTCGTGTATAGGGGCATGGCCCGGGCCGCGCCGGTACGTGGCGAACGGGCTGTGGGCTGGGTCGCCCATTACGTGATCGGCATCGTTTTCGCGGCCATGCTGATCGCCATCGCGGGAGTCGCGTGGGCACGACAACCGACACCGGTGCCGGCGCTGCTGCTCGGATTGTCCACGGTGGCCTTTCCGTTCCTGCTGATGCAGCCCTGCATGGGCGCCGGGTTTGCCGCTTCGAACACGCCGTCGCCGAACCAAGCGCGCTTGCGCAGCGTGCTGAACCATGCCGTTTTCGGCGCGGGACTCTACGTCGCCGGGCTGCTCGTGGCGCGGTGGATGCCCGGCTGAGCTGTCGGCGTCGGCTGCGATGGCAGGCATTTCGCGCCGCTCCCGTCCGGGCCTGCTGGCGAGGGCATCCGCTATGCTTGCCGCGTTTCGATGATCGGCAACCGCCATGCCCTCCCGCCTCCCCGAACCCAGCGCCGACGAGCGCGCCCATTCCGACCGCCTGCTGCAGCTGCTGCGCGAACAGATCGCTTCGCATGGGCCGATGCCGTTCTCGCAGTACATGGAGCGCTGTCTGTACGCGCCGGGGCTGGGCTACTACAGCGCCGGCCGCACCAAGTTCGGCGCGGCCGGCGACTTCGTCACCGCGCCGGAGCTGGGTGGCCTGTTCGCCGGCTGCGTGGTGAATGCGGTGCAGCCGGTGCTGGCGATGCTCGGCGACGAGGCGGACTTCCTTGAATTGGGCGGCGGCAGCGGCGCCTTCGCCGAGGCGGCGCTGAACGCGCTGGCGGCCAGCGGCACGCTGCCGCGGCGGTATCTGATCCTGGAACCCAGCGCCGACCTGCGCGAGCGCCAGCGCGAACGCCTGCATGCAAACCTGCCGGCGGAACTCAACGCCCGCGTGCAGTGGCTGGATCGTCCGCCCGAGCACGACTGGCGCGGCGTGCTGTTCGCCAACGAAGTGATCGACGCACTGCCGGCCACGCGCTTTGCGATGCGCCAGGGCGAGGTGTACGAGGAACACGTGGCGCTCGACGGCGAAGGCCGCCTGATGCGCGTCGACCGCCCGGCCGATGCGCTGGTGTCCGCCGCCGTGCGCCATGTCGAGCGCGACCTCGGCGTCGACTTCGTCGATGGCTACCGCTCGGAGATCCTGCCGCAGCTGCCGTACTGGATCCAGGCGGTCGCCGGTACGCTGGTCGCCGGGCTGATGCTGTTCGTCGACTACGGCTACGTGCGCCGCGAGTTCTACCTGCCCGAGCGCGACGACGGCACCTTGATGGCGCATTACCGCCACCACGCGCACAGCGACCCGCTGTACCTGCCGGGCATGAACGACCTCACCGCCTCGGTCGACTTCACCGCGCTGGCCGAGGCCGGCAACAGCGCCGGCTTCGGCGTGGCGGGCTACCTGCCGCAGGCGCAGTTCCTGATCGGCGCGGGACTGCAGGACGTGTTCGAGCGCGAGCACGCGGCGATCGCCGACGAGCATGGCCGCTACCGGCTGGCGCAGCAGGCGAAGCGGCTGATGCTGCCCGAGCAGATGGGCGAACGCTTCCAGGCGATGCTGCTGGTGTGCGGCCTCGAGGCGCTGCCGCTGCCGGCCGAGCTGCTCGCCGCCGACCAGGGAGAGCGGCTTTGACTGAGCGCGAGACGGTTCGGACGTCCGGACGGCTGCGCTGGCATCGCGCCTGGGTCGCGCTGGGTAGCACGATCATGCTGTGGGTGCTGTGGATGGCGCTGCGCCCGGACCCCGGCGTCACGCTGGATGTCCCGTACGGCGACAAGCTGCTGCACGCCACCACCTTCACCTGCCTGATGGGCTGGTGGGGCAACGTCTATCGCGAGCGCCGTGCGCGCGGCTGGGCCGCGCTGGGCTGTCTGGCTTTCGGCGTCTTCATCGAGTTCGCGCAGTGGCTGGACCCGCCGCGCGACGCCGACGCGCTGGACGTGCTCGCCGATGGCGTCGGCATCGTCATCGCGCTGTTGCTGCTGCGCACATCGCTCGCCAGCGTGCTGGCGAGCGTGGAAGCGCGCTCAGTGCGCCGGCGCGGGGGCTGAGCCGGCCGCTGCCGGCGCCGCCGTCGAGCTGGCCGGTGCCAGTGCCGCGGCGGGTTCCGCCGGCAACGGTTCCACCGGCGTCGCATCGGCCGGGCGGCGTGCCAGCTGGCCGCGCTTGAACAGCTCGCTGGCGACCTGGTAGTAGGCGACCGCCTGGGCGATCTGCTCCTGGTTCTGCGGCGCGATCGGGGTAGCGTCGCCGCTGGCGTAGTCCGGCTTCATCTGCTCCAGCTTGCGTTGCGGCTCCAGCACGGTGAGCACGTCGTCATGCAGGTAGCCGAGCTTCTCGTAGGTGGCCGGGAACGCGCGCTCGCGGCCGGGTTCCAGCTGGAACAGGTCGTAGCCGAAGAAGCGCGAGCGGTAGCTGAAGTTGAGCAGGCCGAGCAGGGTCGGTGCGATGTCGACCTGTCCCATCAGGCGATCCACGCGCTGCGGCGGGATGTGCTTCGGCGCGTAGATCCACAGCGGCACGTGGTAGCGGTTCACCGGCACGCTGGTCTTGCCCGCGCTGGAGGCGCAGTGGTCGGCGGTGATCACGAACACGGTGTCGTCGAAGTACGACTTCTCCCGCGCGCGCTTGATGAAATCGCCGATCGACCAGTCGGTGTACGCCACCGCGCCCTGGCGGGTACCGTTGGCCTGCTTCACGCGGCCTTCCGGGAAGGTGAACGGCCGGTGGTTGGAGGTGGTCATGATGTGCAGGAAGAACGGCTTGCCTTCGGCGTGGATCTGATCCATCTGGCCCAGCGCCAGCGTGTAGAGGTCCTCGTCGGCAACGCCCCACACGTTCTCGCTGTGGATCGTGGCGGTCTTCGGGATGTCGCGCCGGTCGACCGCGCGGTAGCCGTTGTGGCTGAAGAAATAGTTCATGTTGTCGAACTCGCCGTAGCCGCCGTAGACGAAGTCCGACTGGTAGCCGCGGTCGTTGAAGATGCCGGCCAGCGAGAACAGGTTCTCGTTGTTGTGCTCCTTCAACAGCGAGTCGCCGGGCGTGGGCGGCACCGACAGCGACAGCGCTTCCAGCCCGCGCACGGTGCGCGTGCCGTTCGCGTACAGGTTGTCGAAGAACAGGCTCTGGCCGACCAGCGAATCGAGATACGGCGTGATGTGGTCCTGGTTGCCGAACGTGCCCAGGTAGTCGCCGGACAGGCTCTCCACGCTGATCAGCACCACGTTGAGGCGCTTCTCCGGGCCGACCCGGCGGATCGCGCGGGTGAGGTCGTGCGGGTCGTCGCTGACGTAGGTCGCTTCCGGCGTCTTCAGCATCTCGCGCACGCGGCGGAACGCCTCGTCGTCCGGCAGCGTGCGGTAGAACTTCGCGTAGTCGAGGTGGCTGCTGCGGAACGCGTTGAAGAACTGGTAGATGCCGTTGCCGGCCAGCTCGTTGACGTAGTTGTTGCCGGTGCGGTCCTTCATGCCGCCATTCACCGCGGCGACCGAAATGACCGTCAGCACCAGCCACAGCAGCGCCACCTTGCCGCGCTGCCAGAAGCGGCTGCCGTCGTCGCGCACGCGCAGGGCGCGCCGGCCGAGCGCGAACAGGACCAGAGCGACCACCGCCAGCAGGGCCAGCCAGCGGCCGATCGGATAGGACTCGCGGATGTTGCCGATCACCTCGTTGGTGTAGACGAGGTAGTCCACCGCGATGAAGTTGAAGCGCACGCTGAACTCGTTCCAGAACACCAGCTCGGACGCCGCCACGAACAGCAGTCCGTACAGCAGTACCAGCGCCAGCCCGTACAGCGCCCACTGGCCGGCGCGCGAAACGTAGGCGAAGGCCGGCAGCGGCAGCAGCAGCAGGAACGGTAGCACCAGCGGCCAGGTCATGCCCAGGTGGGCGCGGTAGTGCAGGTACAGCGCGGCTAGGCACAGCGCATACACCAGCGCCAGCGCCAGCAGCCAGGCCAGCCAGCGCGCCAGCCCTGACACCGTCGCGTGCCGCGTCGGCACGATCCACAGGAACAGCACCAGCGGCCACGCCACGTAGATGCAGGTGACCAGGTCGTAGCCCAGCCCCACGCCGAACGCGTACAGCAGGTTCAGCGGCGTGTGCGGCACCTCGCTGCCGGACATCACCAGCAGCACCACGCGGGTGGCGAACGAGATCGCCAGGTAGGTGATCGCCAGCCACAGCAGCGGACGGAAACGTTGACGCAGGGGAGAGGTCGGGGTGAATGCACTCGACACGGGCAACTCCAGCAAAAGGTGATCGGATGCCCGCGACGGGCTGAGGTCATCCGGGCTTTATACCGCGGATCCGCTTGGCTGAGAGCCTGTTCATGATCTCCAAGTGCCCCGCGTTGTCATCGAGTGGCCGCCAGGTGGTAGTGCGTGGCGCAGCGCCTGACTGGCCGTCAGAGCCTGCCCCTGCGAAGGCAGGGGCCAAGCCGCGCGCTGCCGCATGGCGGCCACTCGATGGCAACCCGAAGGGCCGGGTCTGTTTGCCCGCATGCCGGCGTCATCACTCGGTCGTGGACGGACGTCCACTCCTCGCTCCTCAAAGCCGAGTCCATCCATGGACTCTCCCCGCGTGCCCTCGTTCTTCCTTGGCCTGCGCGCAAACAGCTCCCGGCGCGGGGTACTTGGAGATCATGAACAGGCTCTAAGGATGAGTTTTCAGCGCGGCGATGGCGTGCATCCGCGCCGTTTCCATCGCCTGGCCTATCGCCGGGCCGGCCAGGCCACGGGCGACGAAGTCGGCGGACTCGACCGCGGCGGCGGCGGCGCGCGCCTCGCGCAGGTAATCCGCCTGCGGGTAAGCGTCGTGCTCGTGGCCGCGCCGGCCGCGCTTGTCCGCCTCGCAGGCCGCGAGGAAAAGCTCCAGCCGCGCCGGCCGGCGCAGGGCGTCCAATGCGCCCAGCAGCTTCAGCACCGTAGCCGGCTTCAGCTCGAACGCGCGGTGCACGTTCAGGTGTTCGCGGCAGACCAGCTCGGCCAGCGCGGCGTGTTCGGTCGGCACCTTCAGCCGCGCCGCCAGCGCGCGAAGCGGCGCCACGCCGCGATGCTCGTGGCCGATGTGGCGCGGCAACTCATCGGCTGGCGTCAACGCCTTGCCGAGGTCGTGGGTCAGCGCGCAGAAACCCACCACGTCGTTGCCCGGCGCGAGCCGCGCCGCCGCGTCCAGCACCATCTCCACGTGCACGCCGGTGTCGATCTCCGGGTGGAACTCCGCGCGTTGCGGCACGCCGTACAGCGCGTCGACTTCGGGAAACAGCACGGCCAGCGCGCCGCATTCGCGCAGCACGCGCAGAAACATGGACGGCTGCGGCTCGGCCAGCGCCTTGCGCGTTTCCGTCCACACGCGCTCCGGCACCAGGTGGTCGACCTCGCCGTCGGCCACCATCTGCCGCATCAGCGCCATGGTTTCCGCGGCCACGCTGAAACCCAGCGGCGCAAAGCGCGCGGCGAAACGCGCCACCCGCAGCACCCGCACCGGATCCTCGACGAACGCCGGCGACACGTGGCGCAGCATGCGCGCCTCGATGTCGCGCACGCCACCGAACGGATCGGTCAGCGCGCCGTGCTCGTCCTCGGCGATCGCGTTGATGGTGAGGTCGCGCCGGGCCAGGTCCTGCTCCAGCGTGACCGTCGGGTCGGCCTGGAACACGAAGCCGTGATAACCGCGCCCGCTCTTGCGCTCGGTGCGCGCCAGCGCGTACTCCTCGCTCGTCTGCGGGTGCAGGAACACCGGGAAATCCTTGCCCACCGGCTTGTAGCCCAGCGCCAGCAACTCCTCCGGCAATGCGCCGACCACCACGTGATCGTGGTCGACCACCGGGCGGTCCAACAGTTTGTCGCGGACCGCGCCGCCGACCAGATAGATGTGCATGGGGGGATTCTGCCATGCGTGGCCGGGCTGGGATGGCATGGCGGCGCTTTATGCCGCCGCCCCGCTCACGTAAGCTGGCGATTGAAACCGACGGCAGGCAGGGGATCCTCGACCATGGTGGCAAAGCAGGCTCATCCGCTGCTGCGGGACCGTGCCGCGGGTTTGTCGCCGGAGGCGGTGCAACTGCTCGAGGAAGCCAGCGGCGCGATGGCCGACGGCGAGCTGGATCGTGCCGAGGCAGCCCTGGCGGCGGTGCTGGCGCTGGCGCCCGATGGCGTGGAGGCACTGCGCCTGTCGGGCCAGCTGCAGCAGTTGCGCGGCAACTACGCGCAGGCGGTGGCGATCCTGCGCCAGGCGCTGGCGAAGGATCCGCGCGATGCCCTGGTGCACATCAACCTGGGTGTTTCGCTGCAGGCCCAGGGCGAGAACGAGGCGGCCTTGTCGGCGCTGCAGCGGGCCTGCGAACTTGCGCCCGACTTTGCGCCGGCGTGGTTCAACCTGGGGCGGATGTTCCAGTTGCAGGGCCGGCCGGCCGGAGCGATCACCGCGCTGCATCGTGCGCTGGATATCGATCCGGACCATATCGCGGCGCGGCTGGTGCTGGCCTCGGCGCAGACCGGCCTCGGCGCCGAGGCCCAGGCGGCCGCGAACTACCGCGAGGTGCTGCAGCGCCAGCCCGGCCATCCGGAAGCCTGGAGCGGCCTGGCCGGACTGGACACCGAGCGCTTCGGCAGGGACGACGTGGCCCAGCTGCAGCGCGCCTTGCAGATGCCGCAACCGGCACCGCTGGCGCGCATCCGGCTCGGCTTCGCACTGGCGCGTGCGCTGGAAGACCAGGCCGACTATCGCGCGGCCTTCCGTGCCTTGCGCAAGGCCAACGCATGGCGGCGCCGGCAGCTGAACTGGAACGCGGCGGCCATGCGGGCGCGCGCCGACGCCATGCTCGCGGCGTTCGCCGGGCCGCTGGCCGGTGCCGCGGATGCCGCGCTGGGCGAGCAGGTGATCTTCCTCATGGCGCTGCCGCACGCCGGTGCCGGGTTGACCCGGCAGATCCTTGCCGCGCACCCGTACGTGGGCGGCGTCGACGAGTCGCCCGACCTGCAGCGGGTGATCAGCGACGAATCGGCCCGGCGCGGACAGCCGCTGTTGCAGTGGATCGGCTCGGCCACGCCGGCGGACTGGGCGCGCCTGGGCCAGGACTACCTGGCGCGGACCGCGCATTGGCGCCGCGGCCTGCCGCGCTTCATCGATGCGAACCGGCTGAACGGGCGCGTGGTGGGCGTGGCGCTGGCGATGCTGCCGGGCGCACGGGTGGTGCACTGCCGGCGCGACGCCCTCGAAACCTGTTTCGCCTGCTACCGCCAGCTGTTCGTCAGCGGCCACGACTTCAGCTACGACCTGGACGACATCGTCAGCTACTGGCGCGACCATGAGCGGCTCGGCCGGCACTGGCAGCGGCTGTTCCCGCAGCGTTTCCTCGAATACGACCATGAGGCCTTGCTGGCCGATCCCGAGACCCAGGTGCGCCGGCTGCTGGCGTTCTGCGGGCTTGAATATGACCCGGCCTGCCTGGGCTTCCAGCACGAGCCGACGGAGGCGCGCACGGCACTGCGCACGCGCCAGCCCTGGTTGCGCGAGCCGGCCCTGGCCGCGCGCTACGGCGCCGAGCTGGATCGCTTGCGGCTGCTGTTGGGCGTGCGCTGATCCGCGCGGTGCTCAGCGTCGCGGCGAACGTGCCGCGGCCAGCCGGCGGTGCCGCGGCGGTTCGCCGAGCAGCACCGGCAGCCACGGCGTGAACGGTTGCGGCACGATGCCGAGCGCGGCGTAGCCGTCGAGCTTGCCGACCGAATCGGTGCGCAGCGAACGGAAGTTGTCCAGCGAAAAAGGCTTGCCGGGCAGCAGCTCGGCGAACTGCGCCTGCAGCCGGCCGAGGCTGTCGGGCAGCGCGACGATCGGCGTGCGCAGGCCGGCGGCGGCGCGGATCTTGCGCACGATCTCGCCCAGCGTGAGCACCTCGGGGCCGTACAGTTCGAAGCTGCGCCGCTGGCCCAGCGTCGCGTGATCGACGCAGCGGGCGATCGCTTCGGCCACGTCGCCGACCCAGGTGGGCGCCATCCGCGCCTGCGCGCGCGCCAGCGGCAGCGCAGGCATCTGCCGCAGCAGCTTGGCGAAGCGGCTGACCAGGCCGTCGCCGGGGCCGAAGATCACGCTGGGCTGGTAGATCGTCCAGTCCAGCGCGGACGCCCTGACCAGCGCCTCGGCTTCGCCGCGGGTCTTCAGGTACTGCGACAGGCCCTGGCCGGCCTTCAGCGAGCTCATCTGATGCAGGCGACCGACGTCGCTGGCGTGGCACGCGGCGATCAGCCGGCGCGCCAGTTCCACGTGCGCGCGCTGGAACGTGTGCCGGCCGCGCGGGTTGAGGATGCCGACCAGGTTGATCACCGCGTCGGCGCCGGCCAGCTGCCGGCGCAGCACGTCGTCGTCGTAGATGTCGGCATTGCGCACGCTGACCGTGGGCAGCACGCCGAACTCGCGGTGCTGCTCGCGGTTGCGGCTGAGCAGCACGATGCGGTGGCCGTCGGCGGCCAGGCGCGGCACCAGGTGGCTGCCGACGAAACCGGTGCCGCCGAGGATGACGAGTTGCTGTGCGCTCATGCGAAGGCCCTCTTGCACTCAGGGCGTGGCGGACGCCGCACTGACCGCTGCCGCCGGCGCGACGGCCGGCGAACAAGCGACCGCACGCCGCGCCGTCGCGGCGGTCGGCAGTGCATACGACTGGCCGATCGGGCCCATGCGGGTGGCCAGCGGCACCACCGTGTCGCCGCTCAGGCGCCAATCGTAGATCACGCTGAACGCCATTACCCGCGCCACGTACTCGCGGGTTTCCCGGTACGGGATGGTGGCGACGAACAGGTCCGGCGCCAGTGTGCCGCGCATGGCCAGCCATTGGTCGACCTTGTTCGGGCCGGCGTTGTAGGCGGCGCTGGCCAGCCACGGCGAACCGTTGAAGCGCGCGGCCATCTGCGCCAGGTAGCGCGTGCCCAGCGCGATGTTGGTGATCGGGTCGTACAGCGTGTCGCCGCCGCCCCAGTCGAGCCCGTTGCGCTTCGCCACCAGCGCGGCGGTGGCCGGCAGCAGCTGCATCAGGCCGCGCGCGTCGGCGCCGGACTGCGCATCGCTCATCCAGGCGCTTTCCGCGCGCAGGATGCCGTAGGCCCAGGCCGGCTCGACCCCGGCCTGTTCGGCCTGCGGCACCAGTCCGTCCTGGCTGGCCAGCGGGAAGCGCAGGTCGTACAGCCGCAGTGCGTCGCCGCTGCTCATGGTGAACACGGCACGGTCGTACCAGCCGCGGCGGTTGGCCATGTCGGCGGCAATTCGTTGAGTGGCCGGGTCGGCATCCTGCAGTGCGCGCGTCCATTCGCGCCGCGCCAGCTTCGGCAGGTCCACCGCGTACAGCTCGAACGCGCGCAGCAGGCCGGGGTTGGCCAGCAGGGCCTGTTCGCGCTGCGGGTCGTCGGCCAGGGTCAGCGGGCAGATCGCGTACGGCTGGTCGAGCCGGTCGGCGGACAGGAAGCCGAAGAAGGTGGGCTTGTCGGCCTGGGCCTCGAACAGCTGGCGGGCCTCGTCGTCATGGCCCAGCGCGGCCAGCGCGCGGGCGCGGAAGTACTGCCATTCGCCGTCCTGCCGCTGGCTGGCGGGCATCGCGTCGATGCCGGCCAGCACCGCGCTCCAGTCCTGCTGCGCCAGTGCCGCGCGCACCCGCCATTCGCGGGTGCCGTCGGTCTGCGCGGCGGCGGGCAGGGCGATCAGCCGGGCCAGTGCGCCGTCGTCGAAATCGGTGGCGTGGTACAGCGCCAGGGTCTGCAGGACCCGGTTGCGTTGTGCTTCGCTGAAACGGAAGCGTGATTGCAGTTTCTGCCAGGCGGCATCGGCGCTGCTGGCCTGGCGCCGGGCCAGCCGGGTCAGCGCCAGCGTGGCGGCTTGCCGCTGGCGCGTGCCGTCGGGCCAGTCGGAGGCGGCCGCCAGCGCGGCGGCCGGATCGCGCAGCGCCAGTAGCAGTTGCTGCGCGGTGGCACGTTCGGCTGGCGGCACCCAGGCGACGAGGTTGGCGATGGTGCCGGCCTGGCCGGCATCGGCGGCGCGGTCGATCCGCGTCCACAGGCGCGCATCGGTCAGCAGGCCCTGGTTGTGCGCGGCGGCAAGCACCGGGTCGCAGGCGTCGGGCAGGTTCGGCTTGGCCCACAAGGCGGCCAGGTCGTGCTCGAAATCCAGCGTGCCGCCGCCGGCCAGGCGCGCCTGCAAGGCGTCGCAGGCCAGCGTGTCGCCGAGGCCGGGCTGGTACAGCGCGAGGAACGTGCCCCAGTCCTGCCGGCGCGCCAGTTCCCGCAGGAATGCGCGGCGCAGGTCGGCGGCGGGAATCCAGTCCGGATATTGCGCGAGATACGACTCCACGCTGGCGCGGTCGATCTGCTGGATGTCGTGTTGCAGCGCCGCGGCCTGCAGGTACGGATACAGCGGGTAGTCGCGCAGGCCGCTGGCCAGGCTGCGCCAGCCGTCGCCGCCTTGCTGGGCGGCGGCATAGGCCTGTTTGAAAGCGGCGCGCTGGGCAGCGTCGGGTTCGGCGGCGTGCGCCATCGCACTGGCCAGCAGCCAGCCGGCGGCCAACAGCAGCCAGGCCAGCGGAACACGCCGCGATGAAGCGGAAACAGACATGGGAACTCCTGCAATGGATCACTGGCAGTGTAGTCGATGCTTCCGGCCGGCTTGTCGCGATTCGGTGAGTGCGGACGCGCCTGCTAAGCTGGCACGCTTCATCTTCAGCATCTCCGGGATCGGCATGTCGCCAGCAGCTTCGCCTGTTTTTCGTCGCGTCTGGCCGGCGTGGCTGGCGCTGATGCTGGCGGCGCTGGCCGGGGCGACCTGGTGGTGGGCGATCGGCCGGCCGGTGGCGCTGCCGGATGCGCCGTCGACGCGGATCGCCTGCGTCTCGTACGCGCCGTTCCGCCTGGCCGGCGAGACGCCGCTGGACGTGAATGCCTACATCAGCCCCGAGCGCATCGACGCGGACCTGCGCGCGTTGTCGCAGCGCTTCGACTGCGTGCGCACGTACTCGCAGGGACAAGGCCTCAGCGCGGTGCCCGGGATCGCCGAGCGCTACGGCATGAAGGTGCTGCTGGGGATCTGGCTGGGCGGCGACGCGAAGGCGAATACGCAGCAGGTCGCGCTGGGCATCGCCACCGCGAACAAGTATCCGCAGGTCTTGCGCGGGGTGGTCGTGGGCAACGAGGTGCTGCTGCGCGGCGATCTGTCGTCGGCGCAACTGGCCGGTTATCTGCGCCAGGTGCGCGCGGCGGTCCACGTGCCGGTGACGTATGCCGACGTGTGGGAGTTCTGGCTGCGCCACCCCGAGCTGGCCGGCTCGGTGGATTACCTCACCATCCACATCCTGCCGTACTGGGAAGACCAGCCGGTGCCGCCCGAACGCGCCGTGCAGCACGTGGCGGCGGTGTACGCGCAGGTGCAGCAGGCGTTTCCCGGCCGCCGCGTGATGATCGGCGAGACCGGCTGGCCCAGCGCCGGGCGACCGCGCCAGGCGGCCAGCGCCAGCGTGGTCAACGAGGCGCGCTACCTGCGCGAATTCCTGCGCTACGCGACCACCGTGCACATGCCGTACAACGTGATCGAGGCGTTCGACCAGCCGTGGAAGCGCGCGCAGGAGGGCACCGTGGGCGGCTACTGGGGGATCTTCGACGTGCAGGCGCGGCCGAAGTTCGCGATGCAGGGCCCGGTGACCGAGGAACCGCACTGGTGGGCCGGCTGGCTTGCCGGCGCGGCCGGTGCCGCGCTGTTTGCGTTGATCGGCGCATGGCGGCGCCGCTGGCACGGCGGACGCGGCTGGAGCGCGCTGGCGCTGGCCGGCGCGGCCAGCGGCTGCGCGTTGGCGTGGCAGTACCGGCAGATGCTGTACGCCTGCCGCGACGGCTGGGAGTGGGCGGTGTCGCTCGCCGCCTGTGCGCTGGCCTTGCTCACCGCACTGCAGCTGGCCCGTTGGATCGCCGCGCGACTGGCCGGCATGGTCGCGCCTGCCGCGCCGCCGCGCTGGCTGCGGCTGGGCTGGCTGTTCGGGCTGGCGTTCTACGGGCTGTTGCTGGTGGTCGATGGCCGCTACCGGGATTTCCCGCTGGGCCTGTTCCTGCTGCCGTGCGTCGGCTATGCGCTGTTCGGCTGGCTGGGCGACCGGCGCGTACCGGCGATGCCGTGGCTGGAGGAGCGCTTTCTCGCGAGCTGGCTGCCGCTGCTGGCGGCGGCCGTGCTGGTGCAGGAGGCCGGGCTCACCGCGGTGGCATGGCTATGGCTGGGAATGAACCTGCTGCTGGCCGTGCCGGTGTTGGTCGACTGGCAGCGTGCGCGTCGCCTGCAGCCGCAGCAGGCGTAGGCAGCCGACCAGTACGGCCAGCGCGCCGCTCTCGAAACAGTACAGCTGCAGCGCGATGATGCCGAGCGCGGCGGCCAGCCAGGCCAGCCAGGCGCGTTTCCACAGCAGCGCCAGCACGGTCGCGGCGAGCGCCGCGATGCCGTAGACGTCGTGCAGGAAACCCAGTACCAGCCACTGCCGCCACTGGCACCACCACGGTGCATGGCCGCCACCGCACCGCTGCGCCATCGCGGAGGGCTCGATCACGCCGTAGCGCAGGCACGCCGCGAGCAGCGCCACCAGCAGCAACAGCAGCCACGGCCATGCCCGTTGCCATATCGTCGTGGTCATCGCCTGTGCCCCGGCGCGGCCTTGCCGCCGACGTGCGCCGGCAGACGGATTTCCGCCGCCAGCGGCAGATGGTCGGAGAACGCCTGCGGCAGCGCCCAGGTCTTCTCCAGGTGGATCGCCGGCGAGGTCAGGATGTGGTCCAGCGCGCGCCGCGGCTTCCAGCTGGGGAACGTCGGCGTCGGCTGTGCCGGCGGCTGCAGGGTGGACTTGGCGAACAGCTGCTGCATCTCGGCACTGCCTGGTTCGGTGTTGAGGTCGCCCATCAGCACGGCGTGCGGGAAATCCTGCAGCAGTTCCGCGATGAAGCCGAGCTGGCGCGCGCGCGCGGGTGCGCTCAGCGACAGGTGCGCGATCATCACCGCCAGCGCGTTGTCGCCTTCGCCGAACTGGGCCAGCAGCGCGCCGCGGCCAGGGATGCGGCTGGGCAGTGGGTAGTCCAGTACCGAGTGCGGCTCCAGCCGGCTGATCAGGCCGTTCGCCGAGTGCGCCAGCCTGGCCATCGCGCGGTTCGGCTGGTGGCTCCAGAACGGCAGGCCGGCGGTCTCGGCGAGGTAGCGGGTCTGGTTGAGGAAGCCCGAGCGCAGGCTGCCGGCGTCGGCTTCCTGCAGGCCGATCACGTCGAATTGCGACAGCACCTCGGCGAGCCGGTCGAGGTTGTCCATCTTGTTGCGCCCCGGCAGCACCGCGTTGATGCTGCGGGTGACGTATTCGCGGTAGCGCTGCACGCTGGCGCCGGCCAGGATGTTGCAGCTCAGCAGGCGCAGGCGGCGCTCGGCAGGGGCGGCTTGGGAGGTGGCGGCGCGGGTCATTGCAACACACTACACGGGAAGGGGGTGCCGGCGCCCATGTGCATGGATCATGCTCATGGGCCGGATGCGGCGGCCAGCATGATCCACCGGACGTGAATAGTGCACCAGCCGTGTTGCCGAACGCCGCGTGCGACGCTTATTTGCCGGCCAGTTCGCGCTTGACCAGCCATTGCGTCACCGCAACCATCTCGTCGAACGAGTGCACCGCGGCCACGCGGTACTTGCCGTTGACCACGATGGTCGGCGTGCCGTCCACCTGCCACTTCTGGATCAGCGCGAGATCTTCCTTCAGTTTCGCGGTGGCCTCGGGCGACGTGGCGATGCGCAGGAACTCGGCGCGGTCGACGCCCTCGCGGGCGTAGAAGTCGGCGAGTTCGTCCATCGAGTTGATCGGGTAGTGCTGGGCGAACTTGGCGTCGAACAGCGCCATGTGGGTACGCTCGACCACGCCGAGCTGCTTCGCCGCGTAGTACGCCCGCGCGTACGGCAGCCACTCGGCGCTGAACGGCGCCGGCAGCAGCTTGAACGCCACGCCGGCCGGCAGCTGCTTGCGCAGCTTCTCGGCGGCCGGCGCGAACTGCGCGCAGTGGATGCAGCCGTAGGAAAACACCTCGACCACCTCCACCTTGCCCTCGCTGCCGAGCCGCTGCTGCGGGGCGGGCAGGGTGACGTACTCGTTGCCTTCGGTGTACGGCGCCGTGCTGGATTGCGCGGTGCAGGCGCTGGCCAGCAGCAGGCCGACGAGCAGGGTGAGTACGCGCAGATGGGCGAATCGCTTGGACATGGGGTCTCTCTTCGCGTGGTGGCGGTGGGGTCGCCGTGCGGGTCAGATTAACCGAAGCGGCTTACTTGCCGGCGCTTTCCTTGGCGACCAGCCACTGGGTCAACTCGATCGACTGCGCGTAGCCGCCGGCGGAGCTTGCCGTGAAACGGTACTTGCCGTTGACGATCATGGTCGGCGTGCTGTCTACCCCGTAGGCCTTCATCAGGTCGTCGGCACGCTTCATCTTGGTGTTGACGGTGAACGAGTTGGCGACGCCGACGAATTCCTTCGGGTCGACGCCGTACTTGGCGTAGAACTTCGCCGCGTCCTCGATGGTCGGCCATGCCGAATGCGGCTTCAGTCCGCTGGCTTTCAGGTTGTAGGTGGACAGCTCGCCGCTCTTCCACACCGCGTCGAACATCGCGTCATGGGTCTTGCCGACCAGGTTCAGCGCCTGCGCCGCGTAGAACGCGCGCTGGTACATCGGCCAGTTCTCGTCCGGACGGAACGCGGCGGCCAGGTAATTCATCACCGCGTTCGGCGGCAGGCTCCTGGCGATCTGGTCGGCGGTGGAATGGAAGCCGTTGCAGGCCGGGCAACCGTAGGAGAACACCTCGGTCACCTCGATCTTGCCGGGATGGCTGGTCGGCTGCGCCGGATCGATCAGGAAGTAGTTCTTGCCTTCGACCCACTTGCCGTTGTCGACGAACGGCACCGCGGCCGCGGCCGGGGCGGGCGCGGCGGAGGTGGTCGCAGCCGGTGCGGCGGCGACCGTGCCGGTGGCGGCGGGTGCCGCGCTGCCGGCCGTTGCCGGTGCGGTGCTGCTGGCCGTGGTGCTGGCCGGCGCGGCTTCGGCGCTGCTGGTGACGGCGGGCGCGGCCTGCCGGGCAGCACTGCCGGTGTCGCTGTCATGGCTGCAGGCGGCAAGCGCGAGCAGGGCGGCACACAGGAACGGCAGACGCTTCAACATGGCAGACCTCGAGAGGCGGAACACAAAACGACAGCGCCGACACTTCGGTCGGCGCGGATTCGATCAGGGCGTGGCGGCCGGCTGGCTGTCGGCGCTGTGCAGGCCCTCGATGTAGCTGGCCAGGGCAGCGATGTCGTCGGCGCTCAGCTGCTTGGCGATCGCCGGCATGATCTGCGCGTGGGCATCGTCGCCCCAGGTGGTGCCGTCGTGCCAGGCCTTCAGCGTGGCTTCGATGTACTGCGCGTGCTGGCTGGTCAGCTGCGGATACATCGCGCCCGGATTGCCGCGGCCGTCGATGCTGTGGCACGCCATGCAGGCGGGGATGCCGCGCGTGGCGTCGCCCTGGCGGAACAGCGTCTGGCCGTGCTCCACCAGCGCCTGGTCGGCTACGCCGGGCAGTGCGGTCTTGCTGGCGAAGTAGGCGCCGACGTCGTGCATGTCCTGGGTGGACAGCGGCGCGGCCATGCCCATCATGATCGGGTTCTGCCGTTTGCCGGATTTGAAGTCGGTCAGCTGGCGCACGATGTACTGCTCGCTCTGGCCGGCCAGCTTCGGGTACTGCGCATCGGCGGAATTGCCGTCCATGCCGTGGCAGGCGCCGCAGACCGCGGCCTTGGCCTGGCCCGCGGTGGCATCACCGGGCTTCACCGCGGCTGCGGCAACAGCCGTGGCAGTGGCCGCGCTGGCGGGCGTTGCCGCGGTGCTGGCGGCGGCTGGCGTGGCAGTCTCCGGCTTGGCGTCTTGTGCCGTCACGGCGCCGGCGGACAGCGCCAGCACAAGGGCCAGGGCAGACCCGAGAACCGTGGGTCGAAAACCAGCGGACCGAAAACTCATACACTTGACTCCCGAGAGACTTGCGAACACTGCCAGGGATTGTGGCCATGCGGCCTGCAACAGGCAGAAACCTCAGAATTATCCCGTGCCACCCTACCTTGGTCAAACCATCCCCATGCTCAATCCCCTGCAGGGCGCGCAATTCGTGCTCGCCGCCCACCGCATCAGCCAGCTTCCCGCCGACCGGGGCGCCGAGGTGGCGTTTGCCGGACGCTCGAATGCCGGCAAGTCCAGCGCGCTGAATGCTCTGACCGGGCACAAGGGGTTGGCGCGTACTTCCAAGACCCCCGGCCGCACCCAGCAGATGGTCGCGTTCAGCCTGCCGCCGTACAGGGATGCACCAGTGCCGCGGGCGCAGGATGCGCAGGAGCGATCGCCTGCCGCAACCGCCGGCGAGTCGGCGCTGGAGCTGCGCCTGATCGACCTGCCCGGCTACGGCTACGCGAAGGTGCCGCTGGAGATGCGCGAGCACTGGAAGCTGGAGATCGATGCCTACCTGCACCAGCGCCGCAGCCTGCGCGGGCTGGTGCTGATCGTGGACATCCGCCATCCGCTGAAGGAATTCGACCGGATGATGCTGGAGTTCTGCTTCGCCACCCAGCTGCCCTGCCACCTGCTGCTGACCAAGGCCGACAAGCTCTCCCGCGGCCAGGCCACCCAGGCGCTGGCCGCGCTGCGCAAGCAGTTCGCCGCCGAAGGCCTGCATGCCACCGCGCAGATATTCTCGTCTTCCGCCGGCACCGGTGTGGACGAGGCGCGTCAGGCGGTGATCGCCTTGCTGCAGCAACCGCGCGAAGGCGCGCACCAGACGCGCGAGCGCTGAAGTTTGTGCGGGCGCGACACGGACTGCCTCGTCGGAGGCAGGGCGATCAACCGTGCACGGATTCCATGAACACCATGCATAGCGCTTCCATCCCGGCGCGGTCGTCTTCGTCGAAGCGGTCGGTGACCGGGCTGTCCACGTCCCACACGCCGAGCAGGCTGCCGTCGGGCTTGATCAGCGGCACCACGATTTCCGATTGCGAGGCGGCGTCGCAGGCGATGTGCCCGGCGAACGCGTTGACGTCGCGCACCAGCTGGGTTTCGCGCGTCTGCGCGGCGGTGCCGCAGACGCCGCGGCCGAGCGCGATGCGGATGCACGCCGGCTTGCCCTGGAACGGGCCGACCACCAGCTCGGTGCCGTCGTACAGGTAGAAGCCGGCCCAGTTGAGCTGGGGCAGGCTGTGGTAGACCAGCGCGCCGAAGTTCGCCGCATTCGCGATCAGGTCGCGCTCGCCGGCGAGGATGCCGCGCGCCTGCTGCACCAGGTCTGCGTAGTGCTCGCGCTTGCTGGCGTACGTATGGGCTTTCAGTTCGAACATGCGGCGTGTCCTGCAGCAAAGCCCGTATTATGCGCCGAGCGATCATGACGAGTAATGCAATGTGAGCCTGGCTGGACAGCGCGAAGACCATCGAATCGCCGTGGCGGCGAACCGTTTCGACCGGCGCAGCACGCAGGCATGACGGCTGCGCTGTTCATTGCCGGCACCGACACCGGCATCGGCAAGACCCATGCGGCGTGCACGCTGCTGCATGCGCTGCGCGCGGCGGGCTACCGCGCCTGCGGCATGAAGCCGGTCGCCAGCGGCTGCATGGAAACCGCCGACGGCCTGCGCAACGACGACGCACTGGCGCTGCTGGCGGCGGGCAGCGACGCGAACCTGCCGTATGCGCTGATCAACCCGGTGGCGCTGCGCGATCCGCTGTCGCCGCATCTGGCGGCGGCGCACGACGGCGTGGCGATTTCTCTCGCGCCGTTGCGCACGGCGTTCGATCAGTTGAGCGCCGGCCATCAGCGCGTGGTGGTCGAAGGCGTGGGCGGCTGGCTGGTGCCGCTGGCGCCGGAGCTGTTGGCGGCGGATATCGCGAAGCAGTGGCGATTGCCGGTGATCCTGGTGGTTGGGCTGCGGCTGGGCTGCCTCAACCATGCCCTGCTCAGCGCACGCGCGATCACGGCCGATGGCTGCCGCCTGCTGGGCTGGATCGGCAACCGGGTCGATCCGGCGATGGACGCGCCGGAGGAAAACCTGGCCACGCTGCGCGAACTGCTGCCGGCGCCGTGCCTGGGCGTGCTGCCGCACGGGGTGGCGCCGGCCGCGGCGGCCGGTGAGTTGGCGGCGGCGGTGTCGGCCTTCACATCGGGCGTGCTTGGATAGGCGTCGGTCCCCACCGCCGGAGGCAACATGGCCCGCAACCACTACTACCTTTCGATCGCCGACCTGGCTCACGCGCGCGGCGCCGATCCGCGCTTTGCGTACGACGGCGCCGGCCCGAACGATTTCGCCGCGGCGCTTCAGCAGGCCTTGCGCGACGACGGCCTGTTCCAGCGCTGGCGCGCGGCGCAACCCGATCCGGATGCGGTGGACGGCAGCCTCGGCGCCACCGACCCGGCGGCGCAGGTGAACGCCCGGGTCGCCGACTTGCGTACCGACGTGGACCTGGTCACCGACCTGCCGATGAGCGTGGTGCGTCACCGGCTGTACCTGCTGATCGGCGCGGCGTGGCAGCTGCGCGACCTGCGCGCGGCCTGAGCGCAGGATCCTGCGCCGTTTGGAAAGTGCCCGCGCTGTCGGTACAGTCGGCGGCTACGACTTCCGTACCCGGCAACGGGCACACCACCTGGGGAACCCGATGTTTCGTCTGCGCATGATTGTGATCGCCACCACGATGGCCCTGGCCGCCTGCTCGCAGTCGCCGAACGAGGCCGCCAACCCACCTGCGCCGGCAGCCTCGACCGCGTCCGCGGGCAGTACCGCATCGGCCACCACCGCCATGACCAACAACCCGTTCTACGCCGCCAGCACGTTGCCGTTCCAGGCGCCGCCGTTCGACAAGATCCATGACGGCGACTACCAGCCCGCGATCGAGGAGGGCATGAAACAGCACCTGGCCGAGATCGAAAAGATCGCGGACAACCCGGCACCGCCCACGTTCGAGAACACCTATGTGGCGATGGAGAAATCCGGCGCCATGCTGCATCGCGTGATGGCGGCGTTCAACGCCGTCACCGGCGCGAACACCAACGACGTGCTGCAGAAGGTGCAGGAAGAGGAAGCGCCGAAGCTGGCCGCGCATCAGGATGCGATCCACCTCAACGGCAAGCTGTTCCAGCGCGTCGAGACGGTCTACAACCAGCGCGACACGCTCAAGCTCGATGCGGAATCGGCGCGCCTGGTCGAGGTGGTCTACAAGGACTTCGTGCATGCCGGCGCGAAACTCTCCGACGCCGACAAGGCGAAGCTGAAGGACCTCAACAAGGAAGAGTCGACGCTGAGCACCGCGTTCACCAACAAGCTGCTGGCCGCCACCAAGGACGCCGCGCCGGTGATCGCCGACAAGGCGAAGCTGGCCGGCCTGTCCGACGCCGAGCTGGCTGCGGCGGCCCAGGCCGGCAAGGACCGCAAGCTGGATGGCAAGTACGTGCTGTCGCTGCAGAACACCACCCAGCAGCCCGAGCTGCAGGACCTGACCAATCGCGCCACTCGCCAGGCGCTGTTCGAGGCCTCGTGGAACCGCGCCGAAAAGGGCGACGCGAACGACACGCGCAAGACCATCGAACGGCTGGCGCAGATCCGCGCCGAACAGGCCAAGCTGCTCGGCTTCCCGAACTACGCGGCATGGAAGCTGGACGACCAGATGGCGAAGACGCCGCAGACGGCGCTGAAGTTCATGCAGGACCTGGTGCCCGCGGTCACCGCCCGCGCGAAGGTCGAGGCGGGCGACATCCAGGCGCTGATCGACAAGCAGCACGGCGATTTCAAGCTTGAGCCGTGGGACTGGAACTTCTACGCCGAGCAGGTGCGCAAGGCGAAGTTCGACCTCGACGAGAACCAGATCAAGCCGTACTTCGAGTTGGATGACGTGCTGCAGAACGGCGTGTTCTACGCCGCCAACCAGCTGTACGGACTGACCTTCAAGGAACGCCACGACATCCCGGTGTATCAGCCGGACGTGCGCGTGTTCGAGGTGTTCGACAAGGACGGCCGCTCGATGGCGCTGTTCTATACCGACTACTTCAAGCGCGACAACAAGAACGGCGGCGCCTGGATGGACAACCTGGTCACCCAGTCGAAGCTGCTCGGCACCAAGCCGGTGATCTTCAACGTCGCCAACTTCAGCAAGCCGGCGGCGGGCCAGCCGGCGCTGCTCTCGTTCGACGACGTGGTCACCATGTTCCACGAGTTCGGCCATGCGCTGCACGGCATCTTCGCCGACGAGCAGTACCCGACCCTGTCCGGCACCAACACCGCGCGCGACTTCGTCGAGTTCCCGTCGCAGTTCAACGAGCACTGGGCGACCGATCCGAAGGTATTCGCCCACTACGCGAAGCACTACCAGACCGGCGCGCCGATGCCGCAGGCGCTGGTCGACAAGATGAAGAAGGCCGGCAAGTTCAACAAGGGCTACGAGATGACCGAGCTGGTCGCCGCGGCCCTGCTCGACATGAACTGGCACATGCTCGGCGCCGATGCGCCGCTGCAGGATGCCGACCAGTTCGAGGCCGCCGCGCTGAAGAAGGACAAGATCGACCTCGGCTACGTGCCGCCGCGCTACCGCTCCAGCTACTTCCAGCACATCTGGGGCAACGGCTACGCGGCCGGCTACTACGCCTACCTGTGGACGCAGATGCTGGCCGACGACGCGTTCGTGGGCTTCAAGGAGCACGGCGGCCTGACCCGCGAGAACGGCGACCGCTTCCGCGCGATGGTGCTGTCGCGCGGCAACACCGAGGAGTTGGCGAAGATGTACAAGGACTGGCGCGGCCACGACCCCGAGATCGAGCCGATGCTGGAGAACCGCGGGCTGAAGGACGCGCCGAAACAGTAAGCGGCACGCCGTCTTTGCATGCAGACCAGGCCCGCCTCGTGCGGGCCTGGTCTTTTTCGGCAACCCGTCATGGAAATGGTGTGGGTATGCCGTGCGGTCATGCTTCGCGTGGAATAATCGGCCATCGCCGATCGGAGTCGCCCAGCGCGTGGACAGCCATCATTTCCTGCAGACCGCGGTGGTGTTCCTGCTTGCCGCGGTGATCGCGGTGCCGCTGACCAAGCGCTTCCGGCTGGGCGCGGTGCTCGGCTACCTGATCGCCGGCGTGGCGATCGGGCCGCAGCTGCTGGGCCTGGTCAGCGATACCGAAGGGGTCGCGACGATTTCCGAGTTCGGCGTCGAGCTGATGCTGTTCGTGATCGGCCTGGAGCTGTCGCCGCAACGCCTGTGGGTGATGCGCCGCTCGGTGTTCGGCACCGGCCTGCTGCAGGTGCTGGCGACCAGCGTGGCGATCGCGGCGGCCGGCTATTTCCTGTTCGGCCTCACCGGCAAGGGCGCGGCGATCGTGGGCGGCAGCCTGGCGCTGTCGTCCACCGCGTTCGGCCTGCAGATCCTGGCCGAGCGCAAGGAGGCCGGTTCCGCCTACGGCCGCCAGGTGTTTTCGATCCTGCTGTTCCAGGACCTGGCGGCGATCCCGCTGATCGCCGCGGTGCCGCTGCTGGCTTCCTCCACCGCGCAGGATTTCAACCTGTTCGCGGTGCTGCGCACGGTCGGGGTGATCGTGGCGGTGATCGTGGGCGGCCGCTACCTGTTGCGCCCGGTGTTCCGTTTCGTGGCGAAGGCCGACTCGGTGGAGGTGTTCACCGCCACCGCGCTGCTGGTGGTGATGGGCGTGGCCCTGCTGATGGAACTGGCCGGCGTCTCGGCCACCCTGGGCGCGTTCCTGGCCGGCATGCTGCTGGCCGATTCGGAGTACCGGCACGAGCTGGAATCGAACATCGAGCCGTTCAAGGGCTTGCTGCTGGGGCTGTTCTTCATCAGCGTCGGCATGTCGATGGACTTGTCGCTGCTGTTGCACCGGCCTGGGTTGATGTTCGGCCTGGTCGGCGCGTTGCTGCTGCTGAAAAGCGTGCTGCTGTGGCCGCTGGGGCGGCTGCTGGGCGGGCTCAACCGCTCCGATACGCTGCGCCTGGTGGTGCTGCTGGCCTGCGGCGGCGAGTTTGCGTTCGTGGTGCTGCGCCAGGCGGCCGAGCAGCGTCTGATCGGCGTGGCCCAGCGCGACGCGTTGGTGCTGGCGATCACCTTGTCGATGGCGCTGACCCCGCTGCTGGTGGTGCTGGCGGCGAAGGCGCTGAACGTGAGGCCGAACAAGCCGACGCGCGAGTTCGACACGATCGAGGCCGACACGCCGCGGGTGATCATTGCCGGCTTCGGCCGGGTCGGCCAGATCATCGCCCGCGTGCTGCGCGCGCAGAACATCCCGTTCGTGGCGCTGGAGCATTCGGCCGACCAGGTGGATCAGTCGCGCCGCTTCGGCAGCGTCAACCTGTTCTTCGGCGACCCGGCGCGACCGGAACTGCTGCGCGCGGCGCGGGCCGACAAGGCCGAGGTGTTCGTGCTGGCCACGGACGACCCGGAGGCGAACCTGCGCACCGCGCGCCTGGTGCGGCGGCAGTATCCGCACCTGAAGATCATCGCCCGCGCGCGCAACCGCCAGCACGTGTTCCGGCTGATGGACATGGGCGTCGAGGAGCCGATCCGCGAGACGTTCCACTCCAGCCTCAAGATGACCCGCAAGACGCTGGAAGCGCTGGGCCTGCCGCACGAACTGGCGGCCGACCGGGTCGAGCGCTTCCGCCGCTACGACGAGGAATTGCTGAAGAAGCAGGCGCTGGTGTACGACGACGAGACCAAGCTGATCCAGAGCACGCGCGACGCGCTGGTCGATCTGCAGCGGCTGTTCGAGGCGGATGCGGAGCGCAGCGCGGAACGCGAACGCCAACGCGATGCGGCCACGCCGCTGACGAGCGAAGAAGAGGAATAGACCGGCGCTTCCGGGCGTCTCTAATCCGACGGCTGTGCCGGCTGGCGCAGGGTCTGCCGCACGCTGGGGATCGCGCTGCTGCGTGCGGCCAGCTCATGGGCGATGTCGACGTAGCCCAGCTGCCGCGCCACGTCGGCCGCGGTGCGTCCGAACGCGTCGGCCGCGTTGCGGTCGGCGCCGCGCGACAGCAGCACGCGCGCCGGCGGCAGCAGCGCGTGCATGGCGCAGGCGTGCAGCGCGGTGACGCCGCGCTGGTCGGCGTGTTCCGCCCTGGCGCCGGCATCCAGCAGCAGCGGCACCAGCGCACCGATGTGGGTGGCGTCGCATTCGCTGCCCGGGCGCAGCTGTGCGCCGAGCAACAGCAGCAGCGGCGTCTTGCCTTCGCTGTCCGCATGGTTGATGTCGGCGCCGCGCTTGAGCAGGCCGTCGAACAGGCGCCGCGCGCGCAGGCTGTCGTTGTGTTCGAAGCCGAACTGGGCGGCCGCGTGCAGCGCGCTGCGGCCGGCGTCGTCGACCGCGTTGACCTCGGCGCCGGCGTCCAGCAGTTGTTCGGCGATGTCCGGATAACCCATGGCCGCGGCCACCATCAGGGCGGTGGCCTCGTTCGGCAGGCGCTGGTCGACCGCGACTTCATGTTGCAGCAGCAGCGCGACCAGGGCCTCGCGGCGCGCGGCCACGGCGGCGGCCAGCGGGGTCACGCCGCTGCGCGCGGCCAGCGAAGGATCGGCGCCGGCGTCGAGCAGGCAGGCGGCGATGTCGCGATGGCCGGCGCCGCACGCATGCAGCAACGCGGTGGCATCTTGGCTGTCGCGGGTGTCCACGGCGAAGCCCAGTTCCAGCAGGCGTTGCACGCTGGCCAGCGCGCCGGCCTTGGCGGCGGCAGGCAGGTCTTCGGCGCGCAGCGCACGATTCGGCCGCGGCCAGTCGCGCCAGTCCAGCCAGCGCTCCACCGCCGGATGCTCCAGTGCCAGGCCCAGCGGGGTTTCGCCGTTCGCGTCGGCCGCTTCGGGATTCGCGCCGTGGGCGATCAGCGCGCGCACCAGCGGCAGCGCCTGCGCGCCATGTTCCAGCGCGGCGAACAGCGGCGTGCGGCCGTCGCGGTCGCGCGTGTTCGGATCGCAGCCGCGGGCCAGCAGGGCCTGCAACAGCGGCAGTTGCGCGTTGACCACGGCCAGCTGCAGCGGGGTGCGTTCGCGGGCGTCCGCGCCGAACGGATCGGCGCCGCGTTCGAGCAGGTTCAGCGGCAGCGCGGCGCCCTGGGCGGCCCCGTTCAAGCGCACCAGCGCCTGCGCCAGCAGGCCGGTGCCGGCCGGGCTGGCACCGGCCTGCAGCAGGTCGTCCAGTGCTTCGGTGGCGTCCGGCAGTTGCTGCAGTAAGGCGTCGAACAGGCGCTGGCCCAGTGGCGGCAGGTGCGGTGCGTCGGCGGTGTCGGCGTCGTCGATGCGCGGTGCTTCCAGTCGGGCTTCGGCGTCCAGGCCGTGATCGAGCAGCCAGCGGCGGGCCGCGGCGAGGCCTGGCGTGGCCAGGTCCAGGTACAACCGGGCCAACTCCGGCTGCGGCCATTCGCGCACGCGCTCGGTGAAGCCGGAGACGATGGCCCAGTGGCCGAAGCGCAACGCATCGAGCAAATGCGCCGGGGTGTCGCTGCCTTCGCCCAGCACGTCCTGGCTGAGGCTGGCCGGCAGCGGCGTGTCCGGATCGAGCAGGGCGACCAGGTCCCAGCGCCCGGCGGCGGCGGCGTGGTCGAGCGCGCTGCGGCCGTCGCTGCCGGCGGTCTTCGGCTCGGCGCCCAGCGCCAGCAGCGCGCGCACGGTTTCGCCGTGCGCACGCGGCGACTGGCAGGCCAGGGTCAGCGCGTCGCGGCCGTGGCTGTCGCGCAGGCCGGCGTCGGCTTGCGCTTCGGCCAGCAGCTGCACGATGCCGCCGGCACCGGCGCGCGCCGCTTCCATCAGCGCGCTGCTGCCGTGGCGGTCGACCAGGTTGACGTCGGCGCCGGCGGCGCACAAAGCGCGGGCGATCTGCTCGTGGCCTTCGGCGGCGGCGCTGAGCAGCGCATGCCGTTGCCGCGCATCGACCGCGTTGACCGCGGCGCGATGCTTGAGCAGCAGCTTCACCCCTTCGACATCGTCGTCGGTGATGCCGGCGGCGGCGACCAGCGCCGGCTCGCCATCGGCGGGAGCCGGCTTGGCGCCGTGCTCCAGCAGGAATTTCACCAGCGGCCAGTTGGCGGCGCGGCAGGCGGTGGCGAGCGGGCTGATGCCGGCCTTGTTCAACGCATTGATCGGCGCGGCCGCGTCCAGCAGCATCGCCGCCACGCCGGCGTCGGCACTGAGCACGGCGCCGTGCAGCGGCGTGTTGCCTTCGGCATCGGTGACCAGTGGGCTGGCACCGTTGGCGAGCAGGGTCAGCACCGCCTCGGCGCGGCCGTGCCAGCTGTCGCGGGTGGCGGCCAGCAGCGGGGTGATGCCGCCGCTGGCGCGGTTGACGTCGGCGCCCTTGGCGATCAGCGCGCGCAGCAGGCGGGTGTCCGGCAGCAGCGCGGCCAGCATCAACACCGGGCGCTGGTCGCGGTCGTCGGTGCCCGGCGCGGTATCGGGGTCGGCACCGGCCTCGACCAGGGCCAGCGCGCGCTCGATGTCGCCGTCGCGGGTGGCGGCCAGCAGGGCGGCGGCCTGTTCCGGCGTGCCGGCGGTGCGTTCCTGCTCGCTCAGTACCGGGCGCGGCGCGGCGGCCGTCGCGCGATCGGCACGTCGGCGCGGCTGGTGGCGTTCGCACAGCAGCGCGCGCAGCGTGCGGTTGGCGATCACCAGGCAGCCCAGCGGCAGCAGCAGCACGCCATAGATCGCCAGCGCGGCGATGCGCGGCTCCGGCGGCAGCACGCCGTACAGGCCGGTCAGCGCGATCGCGCCGAACGCCAGCACCAGCAGCGAGAACGCGGCTGGCAGGAAGTGGCTGAAGAAGCGTTCCTCGCGCGACAGGTGGCGGCCGAACGCCATGCTGCGCAAGGTAGCGGTGAAGATCCACGAGCCGTCGCGCTGGCTCGGGTAGGCGTCGTCCCACACGAATACCAGGCCGAACGCCGGCCACAGCCGCCACAGCGCCACCAGCGCCAGCACCATCGCCGCGGCCAGGATCAGCGCCGCGCTGAGGCTGGGCGCCTGGGTCAACTGCAGCATCGGCCAGGCGACCAGTACGAACACCAGCGCGGTGTAACCGGTGAACATCACCAGGTGCGCGGCGCCCCGGCGCAGTACGGTGCGGCCGAAGCGCGGTTCCGGATCGAAGCCGATCGCATGGCAGATCGCGGCCATGGTCAACGCATTCGCCAGCAGCAGCGGAACCAGGGTCAGCGGGTGGGTAACCAGGCCGGCGACGGCGACCGCGAGCAGTCCCGGAATGAACCAGGCCAGGGCGTGCAGGAAAGGAGGGCGGCGTCGCGATTTGGGCTGGGTCATGGGGACAGTATAGAAATCGTTGGATGTGCAGGCGGTAACCAAGTGTTAACGCCGGCGACATGATGCGCGATTCACTCGTCCCGATCATCCCTTGGCGAATGCGTATAAGCGGGGTGGTTGGCGGTGGCCAGGGTTTCCTGCGGCGGCAGCTGCAGGTGCCAGCCCTGGAGGCGCAGATGCTCGAGCACCTGTTCGGTGTCCTCCAGCGGCAGCTTGCGCTGCTCGTCCAGCTGCACTTCCATCACGAAACGCAGTTCACCGAGCAACAGCACCAGCGGCTCGGGCAGCGTGTCGAACGCATCGCGCTGCGCCATCCACAGGTAGCTGTCGGCCTTGCGCAGGCTGGCATAGACAAAACATTGCATGGCGGCACCGTGTTGGAGGGGTGAGGCAGCAAGGTGGACGCTGGGAAGGCGAGAGTAACAGCGCCTGCCGATGGATCGGCCCTCCGAGTTTGCCTATCCGATTGAAATGCTGGCGTTAGTTATTTGTTGCGACCGCACTTGCAACACCTTGTACAAGAGGGCAAAGTTCAGCGCAGGAAGTTCAAACGCGCGTATGAATTTGTCCTTCCGCCGGTATCCCGATGACTACCCCGAGCTGCACCAACAATATGCAGGAGCTAGCGATGCACACGTCTTTCCGTTCCCTCACGGGCGCCGCCCGTCCACTGGCGCTCGCCGCGCTGAGCATTGCGGTCGTGGGCGCCCTGGTCGCACCCGCGAGCGCCGACGCCAGTGCGTTCCAGCTCAAGGAGAACAGCGCCAAGGGGCTGGGTCGCGCCTTTGCGGGCTCCGCCACCGCCGGCGGCGACGCTTCGGTGGTGGTCAACAATCCGGCCGCGATGTCCGAGTTGAAGGGCACCTACCTGCAGGCTGACGTCACCGCCATCAATTTCAGCGCCAAGTTCGATGGCAGCGCCACGGACGTGCTGGGTCGCCCGATCAGCGGCGGCAACGGCGGCGACGCAGGCACCACGCTGCCGGTGCCGGCGTTGTTCTTCGCCACCCAGGTCAGCGACCGGGTGCATGTGGGCGCCGGCTTCTCGGTGCCGTTCGGCTTCCAGACCGAATACGACAAGGACTGGGTCGGCCGCTATCACGGCATCAAGTCCAAGTTCCAGTCGCTGGACGCCACGCTGTCGGCGTCGTTCGACGTCACTGACACCTTCAGCCTCGGCGCCAGCTTCATCGCACAGAAGACCAGCGCCGAGCTGACCAGCGCGGTCAACTTCAATGCCGTGGGCCTGGGCATCCAGCAGGGCATCGGGGCGCAGACCGCCGCCGGAGTCGCGCAGATCCAGGCAGCCATCGCGGCCGGCCAGATCCCGCCGGCGCAGGGCGCCGCGATGATCCAGGCGGCCGTGCAGCAGGGCCAGGCCGCCGCGGCCGGCGTGGCGGCGGTGACCCCTCCGGGCGTGGACGGCTATGCCCGGATCAAGGGCGACGACTGGGGCTACGGCTGGCAGCTGGGCGGTTACTGGAAGCTGACGCCGAACGACAAGCTGGCGCTGAACTACCGTTCCAAGATCAGCCATCGCCTGCAGGGCACCGGCAACTTCACCACCACGCCGGGCTACGACCTGCTGCTCGCCAACCCTGCGCTGGCCAGCTCGATTCCGCCGTTCTCCCACACCACGGGCACCGCGGACTTCACCACGCCCGCCGTGGCCAGCGTGAGCTACTGGCACCAGGCGGAGAAGTTCGGCCTCGGCGTCGATGTCGCGTACACCAAGTGGGACGTGTTCAAGAACCTGACGGTGAACTACGGCAACTCGCAGCCGCAGACCTCGGAACCGTACAACTGGCGCAACACCGTCTACGCCTCGATCGGCGGCGACTACTACCTCAACGACAAGCTGACCCTGCGCGGCGGCATCGCGGTCGACAGCAGCCCGACCTATCTGGCCACCCGCAGCCCGC
The DNA here is from genome assembly GCF_018599185.1 of Rhodanobacter sp. LX-99. Lineage (NCBI taxonomy): Bacteria > Pseudomonadati > Pseudomonadota > Gammaproteobacteria > Lysobacterales > Rhodanobacteraceae > Rhodanobacter > Rhodanobacter sp. LX-99. The sequence continues at coordinate 2,175,998 of NZ_JAHFVL010000001.1, forward strand.
GCGTGCCCGATTCGACCCGCAAGATGGCCAGCGTAGGCATCGGCTACAAGGCCAGCGAGCACTTCGAGATCAATGCCTCGTATGCGCACATCTTCGTCAACAACGCGCATGTCCAGAACACCAACAGCACGGGCGACACGCTGACGGGCAACTTCGACGACTACGGCAACCTGCTGAGCCTGTCGGCGCAGTACAAGTTCTGACGTCCGACCTGCGGTAACCGCGCCATGAAAACTCCCCGCTTCGGCGGGGAGTTTTTTTTGTGCGCGTGGAACCTCAACCGCGGCGCAGCAGCAGGGCGAGCATGCGCCGGAAGCGTGCGCCGTAAGGCGGATTGAGCAGGCCGGCGCCGTTGAAGCGGGCCTGGCGGAACACCGGCTTCAGGTGCGAGAACGTGCGGAAGCCGGCCTCGCCGTGATAGCCGCCCATACCGGACGCGCCGACGCCGCCGAACGGCAGGTCGTGCTGGGCGATGTGGTAGAGCGTGTCGTTGACGCTGACGCCGCCGGCGTGGGTGCGCGCCAGCACCCGATCGATGCGGGCCTGATCGTGTTCGAACAGGTACAGCGCCAGCGGGTGCGGGCGGGCGGCGACATAGGCGATGGCGTCGTCCAGCGAGTCGTACGGCAGCAGCGGCAGCAGCGGGCCGAAGATCTCCTCGCGCATCACCGCCATGTTGTCGTCGACGTCGGTCAGCAACTGCGGCGGCAGCAGCCGGCGCGCCGGATCTTCCGTCGCCTCGCCGAGCGGATGCGCGCGCGCGCCGTCGGCCAGCGCGCCGTCGCGCAAGGCGGCCAGGCGCTGGTACTGGCGGTCGGAGACGATGCTGGCGTACTGCGTGTTCTGGCCCAGCCGCGGATACATCCGCGCCATCGCCTTGCCGGCGAGCTCGATGAATTCCGCCACCCGCGCGCGCGGCAGCAGCACGTAGTCCGGCGCGATGCAGGTCTGCCCGGCGTTGACCAGCTTGCCGAACACGATGCGCTCCACCGCGTGTTCGAAGCGCGCGCCGGGGCCGATGATCGCCGGCGACTTGCCGCCCAGCTCCAGCGTCACCGGGGTGAGGTTGGCCGCGGCCGCGCGCATCACGTGGTGGCCGACCGCGGTGGAGCCGGTGAACAGCAGATGGTCGAACGGCAGCGCGGCGAACGCCTGCGCCACCACGGCATCGCCGGTCACCACCAGCACTTCGTCGGGCTGGAAGTAGCGCGCCACCCGTTCGGCGAACAGCGCCGAGAAGCGCGGCGTGAACTCGCTCATCTTCAGCATCACGCGATTGCCGGCGGCCAGCGCGTCGACCAGCGGACCGACGGCCAGGTACAGCGGGTAGTTCCACGGCACGATGATGCCGACCACGCCGCGCGGCTGCGGCCGCAGTTCGGTGCGCGCGGGCAGGAACAGCAGGTCGGCGAGGCGCCGCCGCGGCTTCATCCAGCGCCGGCCGTGGCCGAGCGCGTGACGGATCGCCGACAGGCTGGGGAAAATCTCCAGCAGGTCGGTCTCCTCGGCCGGGCGCTGGCCGAAGTCGGCGTGGATCGCCGCGGCGAAGGCTTCGCGCTGCTCGCGCAGCATCGTTTCCAGCGCGCGCAGGCGCTTCGCGCGCTGCGCCCAGGCCGGCATCGGGTCGCGCGCCTGCGCGTCGCGCAGGCGTTGCAGGTCGGCGGTCAGCGGATTGTTGTCGGTCATGGGGCTCTCAGAATTTCGCACGCAACTCCACGCCCACCATGCGCGGCGGCGTGATGCTGGCGTACGGGGTGCCAAACACGCTGGCGGAGATGTTGCTTACACCCGTGACGTAGCGCTTGTCGAACACGTTGTTGGCATAGACCGCGACGCCCCAATGATCGTTCGCCGAACTCCAGTCCAGCCGCGCATCGGTGCGTTGCTGGCTGCTGCCGGTGCTGAAGTTCGGGCTGATCTGGCAGGTGCCCTGCAGCTGCGAGTCGCGGTTGCAGCGCGATTCGCCGCGGAACGCATGGTTGAGGTTGAACGCGAGGTTGCCGCCGGCCACCGCGTGCCAGGTGTAGCCGAGGCTGGCGGCGAAGGAAAACTTCGGCTCGCCGGTGGGCTGGCCCGACAGGTCGACGCCGGAGGCCGCCACGGCCTTGCTGTAGGTGGCGTCGATGTAGGCGCCGGTAAGGCCCAGCTGCAGGTCGGTCAGCGGCTGCCACTGCAGTTCCAGTTCCGCCCCGCGCGCTTCCTGGTCGGTGCTGCTGACCAGGTAGCGCGGCACGCCGGAGCCGGCGGTGTTCGGATCCAGGGTCAGCGCCTGGCGGTTGCTGTACTTGTAGTGGTAGACCGAACCGTTGAGCAGCAGGTGATGTTCGGGGAACACCGTCTTCAGGCCGGCCTCGTAGTTCCACACCTTCTCCGGCTCGAAGCGCGAGCCCACCTGCACGCTGTTGTAGCCGCCGGCCTTGTAGCCCTTGGTGACCGAGACGTAGCCCATCACGTCCGGGGTGAACTTGTAGTCGAGCACGGCGCGCGGGCTGAAGTCGCTCCAGCTGTCGTCGAATTGCACCGGGATGCCGACCGCGTCGGTGAAGATGATGTTGCTGCCGAACGCGGCCAGCGCGTACTGCGCCTCGGGCGGCAGCATGTCGATGACGCCGGCCTGCGCCAGCCCCGCGATGGTGGCGTCGAACTCGTCGGCGCGGCGCGGCATGTTGTACCAGGAGAAGGTCTTCTGGTCGCGCGTGTAGCGGATGCCGGTGGTGAGGTTGAGCCGGTCGTTGAGGTGCCAGATCACGTCGCCGAACGCGGCGTAGGCCTTGAAGCGGCCGGTGTTGCTGATCGCCTCGTGCCACGGATCGCCGAGCAGGGTGTACGGCAGGCCCATCGCGGCCAGGCCGTTGCTGATGTCGGTCAGCGGATGGCCCACGCCCATCACGTTGCCGGCGAGGGTGTCGATGCTGTCGGTGAACACGTTGGTCTGGCTGGTCTGGCGCGCCCGCTCGTCGTAATAGCTGGCTCCGCCCACCCAGTCGGTCAGGTCGTTGCTGCCGCTGAACTTGAATTCCTGGTACCAGCTCGCGTTGTGCTCGAGGTTGGCGGTGTCGAGGTAGCTGACGATGTGGTTGGTGCCGTCGTAGTCGCCGCGGTTCTCGGTGTCGAAGCGGCGCCAGGCGGTGGTCGAGACCAGGCTGCCCCAGGCGAACGAGTGGTCCACGCTCAGCGTGGCGCCGTCGAACTTGCGCTTCTCCACCGCGCCGACCGCGTCGTTGTAGAGCGGCGCGTGCAGCGGGTTCAGGTAGTTCGCCGGATCGGGCGGGTACGGCGGGTGCTGCTGCGGATCGTTCGACAACGGGATCAGGCCGATGGCCGGCTTCGGCAGCTGCTTGAGGTTCTCGTGATCCCACGACAGCAGCACGCGGGTGTTGTCGGAGAGATTCCAGCGCCACACCGTGCGGGTGCCGAAATCGTGGTCGCCGCCGTAGGTCTTGCCGCTGGCGGCGTCGGTGATCCAGCCGTCGCTGCGGTTGCTGTAGCTGCTGAAGCGCAGCGCCATGTCGTCGTTGAGCGGCACGTTGACCAGGCCGTCCAGGTACTGCCGGCCATAGTTGCCCACGCGGGCGCGCACGCGGCCCTCGAAATGGTCGCCCGGCTCGTTGGTGACGATCGAGATCGCGCCGGCCGCCGCGTTGCGGCCGAACAGGGTGCCTTGCGGGCCCTTCAGCACCTCGATCCGCTGGATGTCGTTGAACGCGAGCAGGGCGGCGCCGGAGCGCGCCGAATAGACGCCGTCGATGTACACGCCCACGGCCGACTCGGTGCCGATGCCGAAGTCGTCGGTGCTGATGCCGCGCAATTGATAACTGGGCTGGGTCGGCTGATCGCCGCCGACGACCAGGCCGGGCACGAACAGGCTCATCTTGCTCAGGTCGGTGGCGGCCAGCATGTCGACCTGCTTGGCGGTGACGATCTGCAGCGGGATCGGCACCTCCTGCATCTCCTGCGAGCGGCTCTGTGCGGTCACCGTGATCTTGCCGAGCTGGGTGACGCCCTTGGCCGGGTCGCTCGCCGGCTGTTGTTCGCCGGCATCCTGCGGCGGTGCGTCGGCGCCGAACGCGAGCAGCGGGCTGCCCAGCAACAGCAGGGCGGTGCCGCCGAACAACAGCCGGCGCAGGCTGATCGAAAGTGGACGTTGACGCATGCTCATTCGGTGCTCTCCCCTTGCATCGGATCGCGCGGCTGCGGGCAGCCGCGTACAGGTGTCGCGTGCGGAATCAGCGGATCGCCACGCAGCTCCCCGGCTGCGCCGCGATCCACGCCTTGATCAATGCCACGCCTTCGCGGTGCACGGTGCTGCGGCCGAGCTCCGGCATCATCACGCCCGGCTCCTTCGACGCCAGCCGGTACGGCAGGATCGACTCGTCCGGCTGGCCCGGCACGATGTCGAAGAAGTGGTCGCCGGTGCCCTGGCCGGCCGCGGTCGGCGGCTTGCAGATGCCGAGATGGCGGTCTTCCGGCGTGCCGGCGTCGAGCGTGAGGCCGGTGGTGTTCGCCGCGCCGTTCGCGTTGTGGCAATGGCCGCAGTTGATGTCGAGGTAGGCGCGTGCGCGTGCGTCCAGCGTGGCGTGGGTGTCTTCCCAGTTCGCATCGCGCGGCACCTCGGCCAGGGCCGGCAGGCCGCTGAGGTAGCCGAGCTTGGCCAGGTGTTCGAGCTGGTTCGCAGGGCCGTCGGCGTAGTGGTAGTCCTTGTTGATGTGGCGCGCCTTCGGGCCGATCGGGTGCACCTTGCGGTCGATCCAGTCCTGTGCGTGGCAGCTCTGGCACTGGCTCTCGTCGGGTACCACGTAGTTGAAGTCCTCGCGCGCGTTGTCCGCGCCGACCAGGGTCAGCGGCAGCACCGCGCCGGTGCGCGCCAGGGTGGCTTCGGTCTGCGCGTCGTTCCACACGTACGGGATCGCCGCCCAGCCGTCCTTGCGATGCACCAGGATGCGCGTCTCGATCAGGCGCACGTTCGCCATGTCGAGTCCCTGGCCGGCGAAGTCGCGGGAATAGTCGTCGTTGCGCGCCACGTCGCCGGGCTTGCCGTCGGCCGCGCGCGGGTAATAGAACGTCTTGCTGATCACCGTGCCGACCGGGAAGTCCAGCGTGTCGGTGGGGTGGTACTGCGCCGTCGTGCCCTTCGGCATCCACACCGTGCGCAGCTTGTGCGCGTAGTCGGTGAACAGCGGCGTGTTGAGGTCGTACGGCACCACGCCGTCGTTGAGTTGCAGCTTGCCGTCGCGCACCTCGACCACGTGCCAGTCGCCGAGTTTCGGCGGGCGGCCGTCGGCATGGAACGCCACCGGCGGCATGCCGCGCTGGCAGCCGGTCAGCAGCAACAGGGCGAGCAAGGGCCATGCGGGTCTTGCGAACGGCATTGCCCTCATGCCTTCGGTTCCGGGTCCAGCACCACCGACGGCAGTTTCGGCAGCGTGCACTGGTACGGTTTCATGTCGGTGCCGGGGTTCTTGTAGCCGTTCGGGCCGTCGGCATTGAGCACGCCGCTGACGTCCTGGATGCAGATGCGATCGGCCGGCGGCGGCAGCCCGTCGACCAGATCCTTCTTGTCGAAGTAGCCGTCCCACAGCACGTCGGGAAAGTGGCCGGTGAGACCGTAGACGGCGGTCTTCAGCATCTTGAAATCGACGCCGTCGGGCGAATCCCCGCCGCCCTTGAGGCGGTTGCCGTAGACGTAGATGCCCTTCGGGTACGGGTTGTAGTCGGCGGCGACGCCGCGGGTGTTGTAGTAGTTGGTGGAGAAGTAGCTGGAGATGATCACGTTCGCCGTCTTGTGGTCGGCGATGTCGTTGTCGAAGATCTCCACCTTGTCGTTCGAGTTCACCACCACGCCGGAGCCCGCCGGCACGCTGGCCACCGCGGCGCCCTTGGCGGCGAAGTTGCCGGTGTTGTTCGCATACACCTTGTTCTTGAACACGCGGGTGCTGTGGCCTTCCTGCGACAGGTTCGGCATGTTGAACACCAGGATGCCGCCGGTGTTGTTGGTGGCGGTGTTGCCGTAGACGTCGGCATGCACCGAGTTCTCGATCTCCACCCCGGCCACGTTGTACTCGGCGCGGTTGTTGCGCACGATGATGTTGTCCGACTGGCCCACGTAGATGCCGGCGTCGGAGGCGCCGATCACCACCGAATTCTCGATCAGCACGTTGTGCGTCTTCACCGGGTACAGGCCGTAGGCGCCGTTGGTGGTCTTCGGGCCGCCGGTCCATTCGATGCGCACGCCGCGGATGGTGATGTTCCTGCCCTGGTTGATCTTCAGCGCGTCGCCCTTGGTGTCTTCCAGCGCCAGGTTCTCGATGGTGAAGTCGCTGGCGTTCACCAGCAGGCCTTCCGGCCCCACCACCTGGCCCTTGAACGACAGCACGGTCTTGTCCATGCCGGCGCCGCGGATGGTGACGCCGTCGGTGCGCAGGCTGAGGCCGCGCTTGAGCGCGTAGTGCCCGGCCGGAATGTCGATCACGCTGCCGGGCTTGGCGTCCAGCAGCTGCTCCTGCAGCTTCGCCTCGAAACTGGCGTCGGTCGTGTTCTGCGGTGCCGGTTCGGATTTGCCGCAACCGGCGAGCGCGGCGGCGACGGCCACGCTGATGAACAGCTTGCGCATGATCTTGAACTCCCCATTCGGATCGGATGCCGCGAATGGCTCCACTGTCCCTCAATCCGCCGCCAAGGGGGAGGGCAAAACGGCCAGGGAGTGGGGGGCAGAACGGCCAGAAGGGCGGAATCGGCCGGTCAGGCGGTGGCGCGGCGGGCGTCCTGCGGCGGCATGCCGGTCCAGCGCTTGAACGCGCGGCGGAACTCGCGCGGGTCGCTGAAGCCGACCTCGTTGCCGACCTGGGCCACGCTGAGCGTGCCGGCCTGCAGCAGTTGCAGCGCGCGTTCGGCGCGCACGCGGTCGTGGATCTCGCGGAAGATGCGCCCGCTCTCGGCCAGCTTGCGCCGCAACGACCGCTCGCTGAGGTTGAGCGTGCGCGCCACGTCGTTGAGCTTCGGCTGCTGCGGCAGCTGGCTGCGCAGCAGCCGTTCCACGGCGGCGACGATTTCCTGGTGCGGCTCGCCGCCGTCCGGGGTGCGTTGCTGCGCGCACAGCGCCAGCGCCTGCTTCGCGGTGAGCGGGTTGTAGCCGGGCAGCGGACGGGCCAGCCACTGCACGTCGAGGATCAGCCGGTTGCGCGTTGCGCCGAAGCGCACCGCGCATTCGAACAGCGCGGCGTACTCGGCGGCGTAGGCGGGTTGCGGGTAGGCGAGTTCGACGCGCAGCGGACGCAGTTCCGGCCCCACCAGTTCGCGCGCGATCATCAGGCAGCTGGCGAACAGTTCCTCGCAGAAGAACGGCATCAGTTCGGTGTCGCCGAAGCGCGGCCACGCCACCAGCGCCACTTCGCGCTCGCTGACCGGCTCGACGCCCACGTCGAGCAGGCAGCCGCAGATCTTGTGATGGGCGATGCCGGCGAACATCGCGTCGCCCAGCGTGCGCGAGGTCATCATCGCCAGGCCGAGCAGGCCGAAGCCGCCGATGGTGCCCTCGCGGCCGATGCGCAGGCCCGCGTCGGGCACGTCCAGCGCCTGCAGCGCACGGCGTACGAAGCTGGCGGCCTGGCGATACGACACGCGCAGCGCGGGGTCGGCGATCTGCGCGCGGTTCAGCGCCAGTCCGGCGAACCAGGGACGGCTGTCGATGCCGCGCGCATCCGCCAACTGCACCAGGTACAGCAGCTTGTTCGGCGGGAACTCCGCCGCGGTGTAGCGCGGGTCGTCGCTCGCCAGCGACGCGCCGGCGGCAGGTGATGGGCCGATCATGCCGGCGGGACGTGCCATGTTGCGGATGCTCCGACGTAGCCCTGCTGGCACGGGCCAGCGGCAAGGGGTTTCTATAGCATGCGGGCACGGCGTGCCGTTTGCGCGCCGCACAACATCCGCGTCGCCCGCGCACCGGAGGACACACGCATGCAGCAGCACATTCGACGCCGGTGGCCGTGCCGCTTCGGCCTGATCCTGGCCGCCGCCACGGTTCTCGGTGGTTGCGCGAACGATGATCGGTCGGCATCGGCTGCCGGCAGCGCGAAGGAAGCGGTCGGCTATCTGGCGCCGGCGCAGCGGCCGCGGGCCACCGGCGTGCTGCCGCCCGCACCGCAAGCCGGCTCCGCCCGCTACGAGGCGGACCGGCAGATCTTCAAGGCCACCCGCCAACTGCAAGGCACACCGCGCTGGACGCTGGCGACCGGCGATGCGGACGGCGCCACGCCGGCGATGCTGCGCGGTTTCAGTTGTGCCGTCGGCGTGCCGCTGGATGCGGTGCAACTGCCGCGACTGGTGAACCTGCTCGACCGCGCCGGCGCGGACGCGGACCACGTCAACACGCCAGTGAAGCAGGCGAACCGGCGCCAGCGTCCGTTCCAGATCGACGACGGCGCGGTCTGCCAGCCGAAGCCGCAGCTGGCGAAAAGCTTCGACTATCCGTCCGGCCAGGCCACGCTGGGCTGGACGATCGGCCTGATCCTGGCCGAGCTGGCACCGGACCGCGCCACCGACATCGACCTGCGCGCCCGCGCCTACGCCGACAGCCGGATGATCTGCGGCGCGCACAACTACAGCGCGATCGAGGCCGGCGCGATGAATGCCGCGATCGTGGTGGCGGCGCTGCACGCGTCGCCGGCGTTCCGGCAGGACGTCGAGTCGGCGCGGCGCGAGCTGGCCAGCTATCGCCAATCGACGGCGCCGATCGACGGACAGCAATGCGCGGCGGAGCGGACACTGATCAGCGCTTCGCCGTATTGATCGCCAGCCGCGTGTGGACTGAATTACAACGGGTTATGGTTCGTGCCGGAACTGGTCGAAAAACGCGTGATCGATTTCGTAGATGGTCTTCGGCTTCACACCGATACCTGCATCTTGAAAGAGTTGTACCAATTGTTCGCCGTCGATCAGCTCGATGGGAACCACGCCATCGCGAGATGCTTCGCTCTCTGCATCTGTGGTGAAGCGACCTGTGGTGATAAATACGCCTTTCTCGGCACGGCCAAGCAGAGCGTTGCGAAATTCACCTACGGAGCTGCGCGAAACCACATCCTTGAATCGCTTGGCTTGGAATGCCACACGCAAACTTACGAACGGGCTTAATCGGAGTAGTCCGTAACCATCAATGCCGCCATCGCGCGAGCGTTGAGTAACCTCAACATCCTCAAACCCGTGCTCGCGAAGCAATCGACCACAGATCAGCTCAAAGCCATAAGGTGGTAAGCCTTTGAGGACATCCAGAAGATCCAGCTCTTGCGACTCTTCGGGTGGAACGGTATCTGTGGTTTCAGGTATTGGCAAAGCATCACTTGAAGTGTGCTGCTTGCGCAGAGATTGGCTCGTCCTCACCCGATTCAGGAATATGCTTCGCGCCGCGTCGTCATCAATCCTGGTTTTCCAGCCTAGTGGGCTCAGTGCCCAGATGCCGCGCTTGCTGTCGTCCAGTAAGCCTTCCCAGACCAAATACTGGCGTGCCCATTGAACCTGATTGTGGAAGCGGTTGGCACCGGATTTGATCGTGACCTCGGTGATCTCTGGCGGCAGGTGTAGCTCACGCGCGATCCAGTTGGAAACTTCCTTTGGCCTGGCCGAGCCGCCAAGTGCGCGCAGACAGTCAAGCAGTGGTCCCATCCACTGGACGAATTCGGTCTGGCCCTTCTTGGCTTTCGACATGCTGGAGGCCCCCTGTGGCCGCATGAACCGTACTCGCAGCCCCGCGTCGTAGCAACGATGCGAGGCCGCTCTTTGGCGAACTTATTCGCCGATCGTCAGCAGCGAGGCGTTGCCGCCGGCGGCGGTGGTGTTGATGGTGAGCGTGCGTTCGCCGGCGAAGCGCAGCAGGTAGTGCGGGCCGCCGGCCTTGGGGCCGGTGCCGGACAGGTTCTCGCCGCCGAACGGCTGCACGCCGACCACCGCGCCGATCTGGTTGCGGTTGACGTAGCAGTTGCCGACGCGCGCGTGGCCGGCGATGTACTCGACGGTGTCGTCGATGCGGCTGTGCACGCCCAGGGTGAGGCCGTAGCCGGTGGCGTTGATCTGCTCGACCACGCGGGCCAGCTCGCTGCCTTTCCAGCGGACGATGTGCAGCACCGGGCCGAACACTTCGCGGGTCAGCGTGGCCAGCGAGGGGATTTCGTAGGCGCGCGGGGCGAAGAAGGTGCCGTGCGCGGTGGTCGCCGGGTCGAGCGCGACTTCGCCGATCTTCTTCGCTTCGGTGTCCATTCGCGCGGCGTGCTCGGTGAGGATCTTCAGCGCGTCCGCGTCGATCACCGGACCGACGTCGGTGGACAGCTGGCCCGGATCGCCGACCTTCAGCTCGGCCATCGCGCCGGTGAGCATGGCGCAGACCTTGTCGGCGATGTCTTCCTGCACGAACAGCACGCGCGCGGCCGAGCAGCGCTGGCCGGCGGACTGGAACGCGGAGGCGATCACGTCCTTGACGATCTGCTCGGGCAGGGCGGAGGAGTCGGCGATCATCGCGTTCTGGCCGCCGGTCTCGGCGATCAGCGCGGCGATCGGCGCGTTGCGTGCGGCCAGCGCGCGGTTGATCGCCCACGCGGTGTCGGTGGAGCCGGTGAAGGCGACGCCGGCCACGCGCGGGTCCCGCGTCAGCGCGGCGCCGACCGTGGCGCCGTCGCCGGGCAGATACTGCAGTACGTCGAGCGGGATGCCGGCGTCGTGCAGCAGCTTCACCGCGGCGTGGCCGATCAGCGAGGTCTGCTCGGCCGGCTTGGCGATCACGCTGTTGCCGGCGGCGAGCGCGGCACTGACCTGGCCCAGGAAGATCGCCAGCGGGAAGTTCCACGGGCTGATGCAGACGAACACGCCGCGGCCGTTGAGGAACAGCTGGTTGCTCTCGCCGGTGGGACCGGGCAACTGTTCCGGCTGGCCGAACAGGCGGCGCGACATGGTGGCGTAGTAGCGCAGGAAGTCGGCGGCCTCGCGGATCTCGGCGATCGCGTCGGGCAGGCTCTTGCCGGCCTCGCGCACGCACAGCGCGATGAACTCGCCGCGGCGCGCCTCGAGCTGTTCGGCGGCATGTTCGAGGATCGCGGCGCGGCTGGCCGCGGGCAGGCGATCCCAGCCGGGCTGGGCGGCGACCGCGTTGGCCAGCGCCTTGTCGACGGTGGCGCTGTCGGCGCTGACGTAGCTGCCGACGGTCTGGCGGCGATCGGCCGGGTTGGTCACCTGCACGGTCGGGCCGCTGGCGGTTGCGCCCGGCACCAGCGGAGCAGCAGTCCACGGGCCGGCGTTGGCGTTGACCGCGTCGGCCATCGCCTTCAGTTCGTTGTCGTTGGAGAAATTAATGCCCATGGAGTTCTTCCGGAGTTCACCGTACAGATTGACCGGCAGCGGGATGCGCGGGTGAGGGATCGAGGCGAAAGCACGCACCGTCTCGCACGGGTCGGCGACCAGTTCGCGCACCGGCAGCGTTTCGTCCACTACGCGGTTGACGAAGCTGGTGTTGGCGCCGTTCTCGAGCAGGCGGCGCACCAGGTACGGCAGCAGGTCCTCGTGGGTGCCGACCGGCGCGTAGACGCGGCAGGGCACGTTCAAGTTCTGCGGGCCGATCACTTCGCTGTACAGGTCGGTGCCCATGCCGTGCAGGCGCTGGTACTCGAACGGCCGGCCGCGCGCGATGTGATGCACGGCGGCGATGGTGTGCGCGTTGTGCGTGGCGAACTGCGGGTAGATCAGTTCGTTGCCGGCATCGAACAGCTTGCGCGCGCAGGCCAGGTAGGACACGTCGGTGTTCGGCTTGCGCGTGTACACGGGGTAGCCGGCCAGGCCGTTTTCCTGCGCGCGCTTGATTTCGGCGTCCCAGTAGGCGCCCTTCACCAGGCGCACGTACCAGCGACGATTTGCCGCACGTGCGGTCTCGATCAGCCAGTCGATCACGAACGGGGTGCGCTTGGCGTACGCCTGCACCACGATGCCCAGGCCGTTCCAGCCTGCGAGCGAGGGGTGCGCGAAGACGTCGCCGAGGATGTCCAGCGACAGCTCCAGGCGATCGGCTTCCTCGGCGTCGACCGACAGCGCGATGCCGTTCTTCATGGCGAGCTGCGACAGTTCCAGCAGCTTCCCGGTGAGCTGGCGCCGCGCCAGTTCGCGCTTGGCCACCTCGTAGCGCGGGTGCAGCGCGGACAGCTTCACCGAGATCGACGGCGCGTCGGTGTGGTTCGCGAACGGGCCGCGTGCGCCGATCGCGGCGATCGCACGGCGGTAATCTTCCTGGTAACGCTCGGCGGTTTCGCCGGTCAGCGCCGACTCGCCGAGCATGTCGTAGGAGTAGCGGTACACCGCGTATTCCTTCTTCGCGCAGCGGTCCAGCGCTTCGTCGATGCTGCGGCCCATCACGAACTGGTGGCCCATGATGCGCATCGCCTGGCGCACCGCCAGGCGGATCGCCGGCTCGCCGGCGCGGCCGATCAGCCGTTTCAGCGCGCCGGTGACGTCGTGGCGGGTGTCCTCGGCGAGGTTCACCAGGTGGCCGGTGAGCATCAGGCCCCAGGTCGAGGCGTTGACGAACAGCGATTCGCTCTGGCCCAGGTGCTTCTTCCAGTCCGCATCGCCGAGCTTGTCGCGGATCAGCTTGTCGGCGGTGGCCTTGTCCGGGATGCGCAACAGCGCCTCGGCCACGCACATCAGCAGCACGCCTTCCTCGGAAGACAGGTCGTACTGGCGCATGAAGGATTCGACCGCGCTCTGGTCCTTGGCGCGTGCACGCACGCGCGAAACCAGGCCGGCGGCGAGGTCGATCACCTGCTCGCGTTCGACCGGCGGCAGGGTGGCCTGGGCGAGCAGATCGTTGACCGCTTCGGTCTCGTCGCGCAGCCAGGCGGCGGTGATGCGCGCGCGCGCAGGCGTGCTGTCGACGGGGAGTTCGGGGCTGAGAATGGCTTGGGTCACGGGTCAATCGCAAAGATCCGCGGATGCGGAGGTAAACGCGGAATTGTACGCGTGCCGTGCGATTCGCGGGAGCCGTGCGCCGTCGAAAGGCGGTTCGGCGGCGTAGCCTGATGGCCTGATCCAGGTCAAGCCGGTGCGACATTCTTGCCCGCTGCGCCGCCGCGGCCTATCATTCCGGCGTTCCAGGCACGCCGGATCCCCATGATCGTGCTTCGACCAGCTACCGCCGGCTTGCCCCGCGTGACGATGTGGCTCAAGCCCAATCGCGCGCTCAGCCGGCGCGGTCTGCGTCGACTGATCGTGGTTCTGGTGGCGCTGGTGCTGATGACGGCTGGACTGGGTGCGTGGCAGGGGAATGTGTTCGCTCCGCTGTTCGCCCTGGTGGAATCCGCCGCCGTGGCCGTCGCCTTGAGCGCGGCCTGGCGGGCCGGCGACCGTAGTGAGCGCATCACCCTCGACGCGTCGTCGCTGGAGGTGCAGTCCCTGCCGGGCCGGCGCCGCATGCGTTTCCAGTCGTACTGGGTGCGCGTGCTGCTGGAGCCGGGCAACGGGCGCCAGCGCCTGCTGTTGTCGTCGCACGGGCGCGAACTGGAGATCGGCGTTTTCCTGGCGGATCAGGAACGCGTCGAGCTGTCGAAGAAACTCATGGTGTTGCTGGCCGACTTCAACCAGCCACGCAAGTAGGTTCAACAAAGGTGCAAGACATGACATCTGGCGGCATCAGGCGATCATTCACGGCAGCGGCGGCTCTCGCCCTTGCATCGTTCGGCAGCGTGGCCCTGGCCGCTCCCGGCCCGTGGCAGCTGAACATGGAGCGCGGCGCGAGCACCTGGTCGCCGGTGCCGTACCACCTGAACAACGTTTCGCTCGCCGTGTGCACGGTGATCGGCGTGCTGGTGTTCGGCGCGATGTTCATCGCCATGTTCCGCTTCCGCAAATCGCGCGGCGCAGTGGCCGAGAAGTGGTCGCACAACACCATGGTGGAAGTGGTCTGGACCACCATCCCGGTGCTGATCCTGATCACCCTGGCCTATCTGGCCACCGGTGGCCTCACCACCTGGGCCGACACCACCGGTTCGCAGATGACCGTCAAGGTCACCGGCTACCAGTGGAAGTGGCGCTACGACTATGTCGACTACATGGGCAAGTCGATCGACAAGGTCGGCTTCATGTCCAAGCTCGATACGCGCAGCGACCAGACCCGCCAGCTTGGTTCGGGCATGGATCCGTTCGCGGTCAAGGTCGGCGACGAAAACACCTACCTGCTTGACGTCGACAAGCCGCTGGTGGTGCCGGTCGACACCAAGATCCGCTTCGTGATCACCAGCGGCGACGTGATCCACTCCTGGTGGGTGCCGGCGACCGGCTGGAAGATCGATGCGATCCCCGGGATCATCAACGCGGCGTGGGCCAACTTCACCACGCCGGGCACTTATCGCGGCCAGTGCGCCGAATTGTGTGGCCAGGACCACGCCTTCATGCCGATCGTGGTGGTGGTGAAGTCCAAGGCGGATTTCGCCAAGTGGCTGGCCGAGCAGGAGGCGCCAGCCGCGGCACCTGCTCCGGCGCCGCAAACCGCACAGGTCGCCGCTCCGGTCGCCGGCAAGCAGGGCTGAGGCCGCTTGCCGCCTTTCCGGTGCATGTTTTTTTTGCAGTCGCATTCCATATTTCAGGTTAGAGGTGCAAGGCCATGTCCTACGCAGCCACCCATGATCAGCACGACGATCACCACGGCGCGCCGAAAGGTTTCTTCCAGCGCTGGTGCATGTCCACCAACCACAAGGACATCGGCACGCTGTATCTGATTTTCTCGCTGACGATGCTGTTCATCGGCGGCAGCTTCGCCATGCTGATCCGTGCCGAACTGTTCAAGCCGGGCATGCAGCTGATGCAGCCGTATTTCTTCAACGAAATGACGGCCATGCACGCGCTGGTGATGATTTTCGGCGCGATCATGCCGGCCTTCGTGGGCCTCGGCAACTGGATGATCCCGTTGATGGTCGGCGCGCCGGACATGGCGTTGCCGCGCATGAACAACCTGTCGTTCTGGATCCTGCCGTTCGCGTTCCTGCTGCTGCTGTCCACGCTGTTCCTGCCCGGCGGCGCTCCGGCCGGCGGCTGGACGATGTACCCGCCGCTGTCGCTGCAGAGCAGTTCGCTGGCCTACGCGGTGTTCGCGATCCACCTGATGGGCATCAGCTCGATCATGGGCGCGATCAACATCATCGCCACCATTCTCAACATGCGCGCGCCCGGCATGGACCTGATGAAGATGCCGGTGTTCGTGTGGAGCTGGCTGATCACCGCGTTCCTGCTGATCGCGGTGATGCCGGCGCTGGCCGGCGCGGTGACCATGCTGCTCACCGACAAGTACTTCGGCACCAACTTCTTCAACCCGGGCGGCGGCGGCGATCCGGTGCTGTACCAGCACATCTTCTGGTTCTTCGGCCACCCCGAGGTCTACATCATGATCCTGCCCGCGTTCGGGATCATCTCGGAAATCGTGCCGACCTTCGCGCGCAAGCCGATCTTCGGCTACAAGGCGATGGTGTTCGCGATCGCCTGCATCGCGTTCCTGTCGTTCATCGTGTGGGCGCACCACATGTTCGCGGTGGGCCTGCCGCTGGGCGCCGAAGTCTTCTTCATGTACGCCACCATGCTGATCTCGGTGCCGACCGGCGTGAAGGTGTTCAACTGGGTCGCCACCATGTGGGGCGGCTCGATGACGTTCGAGACGCCGATGCTGTTCGCCATCGCGTTCATCATCCTGTTCACCATCGGCGGCTTCTCCGGCCTGATGATGGCGCTGGTGCCGGCCGACTTCCAGTATCACGATACCTACTTCATCGTGGCGCATTTCCACTACGTGCTGGTCACCGGCGCGCTGTTCGCGATCATCGGCGCCTCGTATTACTGGATGCCGAAGTGGACCGGCAACATGTACAGCGAGTTCTGGGGCAAGGTGCATTTCTGGAACAGCGTGATCTGGGTCAACGTGCTGTTCTTCCCGCAGCACTTCCTGGGCCTGGCCGGCATGCCGCGCCGCATCCCCGACTACAACGTGGCGTTCGCCAACTTCAACATGATCAGCTCGATCGGCGGCTTCCTGTTCGGCGCCACCCAGCTGATCTTCGTGGGCGTGCTGATCCATTGCGCGTTCTTCTCGAAGAAGAAGGCCACCGATCGCGTGTGGGAAGGGGCCAAGGGCCTGGAGTGGACCATTCCGTCGCCGGCGCCGCACCACACCTTCGAGGTGCCGCCGGTGATCAACGACGATGAACTGGCTCACGGCCACGTGAACGATTGATCGTCCATCCGTCATGCCGGTCGCGCGGCCGGCATGACCTCGGGAGCAGAGTGACATGGCGCAGCAGACGATTCATGCGGCAACGGTCCAGCCAGACGGGAAGTCCCGTCGCGGCGTGCGGCGCACGGTCACGATACTTGCCGTGGTCGCGCTGGCGGTCTACCTGTCGACGTTCCTGCAAATCCTGCTGATGAAATAGCGTTCCAAGCGTCACATGTTTTCTTCAACCGGCCGGGTTCGACGACCGGCGTGCAGTTCCCCGGTCGGTGTGACGGGGCAAAAGTCATCAAGAGAAATCCACGGGGTTACACCATGGGTCAGCAACACGACGCTTACTTCGTTCCGACCAAGAGCTACTGGCCGTTTGTGGCCGCAGTGGTCATGTTCACCACCGTATTCGGTGCCGCGCACTGGTTGAACGCGGAGCCCGGCGAGACCGGCTTCGGCAAGTCCGTGCTGATCATCGGCGTGATCGGCGTGCTGGGCATGTTCTTCGGCTGGTTCCGCTCGGTGATCAACGAGTCGCTTGCCGGCAGCTACAACAGCCAGGTGGATACCTCGTTCCGCATGGGCATGATGTGGTTCATCTTTTCCGAGGTGATGTTCTTCGGCGCATTCTTCGGCGCGCTGTTCTACATCCGCATGTTCTCGGTGCCATGGCTCGGTGGCCACGGCCACGGCGTGCTGACCCACGAATTCCTGTGGAGCGACTACACCGCCGCCTGGGGCGCCAACGGGGGCAACGGCCCGGAACAGGCCGGCGGCGCGTTCCGCACCGTGCCGGCGTGGGGCCTGCCGCTGCTCAACACGGTGATCCTGCTCACCTCCAGCGTCACCGTGACGATCGCCCACCACGCGCTGCGTGCGGGCCACCGCGGCAAGATCCTGCTGTTCCTGGGGCTGACCGTGCTGCTGGGCGCGACCTTCCTGTATTTCCAGGCGCACGAGTACATCGAGGCCTACAAGGAACTGAACCTGACCCTGCACAGCGGCGTCTACGGCTCGACCTTCTTCATGCTCACCGGCTTCCACGGCATGCACGTGACCCTGGGCACGATCATGCTGGCGGTGATCTGGCTGCGCGTACTGAAGGGGCATTTCAACAAGGATCACCACTTCGGCTTCGAGGCGGTGGCGTGGTACTGGCACTTCGTCGACGTGGTCTGGCTCGGCCTGTTTATGTTCGTCTACATTCTTTGATTTCACGCGACGTCCTGTCGCGGAAGGCGAAGGTCAAGAACCGGCCATCCGTGGCCGGACTCTTCAAAAAAAGCGTCGCTCCGGTCAAGTTCAAATGCGAAGAAGCCCGCCGGATGGCGGGCTTCTTCGTTTAGCGGCGAACAGTCGGTGCCTCGTGGCGGTTACAATTACTGGCCGACGTCGTGCGGGTGCAGCCAACCCATCCAGATGCCGAACGCGACCATGGCAATGAACAGCAGCGACAGGCCGATGCGACGGGTCAGCGCCCACACCGTGCGCTTGTCGTCGTCCTTGTCGGTCATCATGAAGTACAGCGCCTGGCCGAGGCTGAAGATCACCACCAGCAGCACCACGACCAGCGCAATTTTATAGATGGTTTCCACGTGATTGATCCGATCCAGTTCGACATGGCCAGTATAACGGCCGCTGACAGGCGCCCGGCGTGACCGGATTCCGCCGTCCTTCGTGGTGGGCGCTGCTGCTGACCGTGGCCGGAGCGCTGCTGTTCATACGTCTGGGCGTCTGGCAGCTGCATCGCGCCGACTTCAAGGAAGCGCTTCTGCGACGGTATGCCGCGGCCGCCGCAGCGCCGCTGCAGGACTTTGCCAGGGTGGCCGACTCACCGCCGGCCGACGGCTTCCCGCGGGTAAAAGTCGGCGGCCATTACCTGGCCGACCGCCTGTACCTGCTGGACAACCCGAAGCATGACCGGCGTGGCGGCGTCCAGGTGTTCGCGCCATTGGCGCTGGATGGTCGCTCGTCGTTGTTGCTGGTCGACCTCGGCTTTCTGCCCGGCAACGGCAGCGACAAGGCGCCCCAGGTGCCGCCGTTGCCGACCGGCAAGGTGAGCTTGCAGGGACTGTATGTGCCGCCGCCGCCGGTCGGGTTCGAGATGGGTGGCAATGCGCTGGCGCGACAGGTCCAGTGGCCGAAGAGTGCGATCTTCCTGGACCCGGCGCAGGTCGCCGCTGATCTCGGGCGCCCGCTGTATCCGCGAGTGCTTGCGCTGGATCCTGATCCGGCGGCGGTCTACGAGCGCGAGCGCAACCTCGATTTTTCCTCGATGCCGCCGGCGCGGCATCGCGCCTATGCGTTCCAGTGGTTCACGTTCGCGCTTGCCGCGGTGGTGATCCTGCTGGTCGTGCATCGCAAGCGCAAGCCGCGCAAATCCTGATTCCACGAAGGTTGATGAAGTCCGATGAAAGCTGCTGATCCCGCCGCCGTGCGCAAGAGCCGAATGTTCCTGCTGCTGATCGTGCTGGCGTTTGTCGCGCCGATGATCGTCGCCGGCCTGCTCAGCTGGAGCGGCTGGCAGCCCGGCACCAAGGGCAACGGCGAGCCGATCCTGCCGCAGCGCAATTTCGTGGACGAACAGTTGCGCGTGCAGCTGGTGAATGGCCAGCCCTACGCCTGGCGCGACAGCGAGCCGCGGCTGACCCTGGTGGCGCTGGCCGGCCCCGGCTGCGCCACGCAATGCCTGGCCACGCTGACCAGCATGGCCGCCGCGCGGGTCACGCTGAACCGCAACCAGTCGCGTCTGCGCCTGCTCTACCTGGGCACGCCGCCCGCGGACGACGCGCGCGACGGCATGCGCAACTACTGGCAGCTCGGCAAGGACGTCGACGGCAAGCTGGCCAGCTTCCGCCCGAGCGCGCCGGACAGCGTGAGTGCGCTGCTGGTGGAATCCAACGGCACCGCGCTGTCGCTGTACCGGGCCGGGTTCGATCCGTCCGGGCTGCGCAAGGACCTGCAGAAGGTGATCAAGTGATGTCGCCGCGTTCGTTGCGGGCATTGCGCTGGCTGGCGCTGTTCGCGGCGGTGTTCGCGTTCGGCCTGGTGATGTTCGGCGCGTTCGTGCGGCTGTCCAATGCGGGCCTGTCCTGCCCGGACTGGCCGACCTGCTATGGCCAGGTCACCTGGCCGCAGCACGCGCAGGCGGTGGCGCACGCCGACGCGGCCTTCCCGGATCGCCCGTACGAGGCGCACAAGGCCTGGCGCGAGCAGGTGCACCGCTTCCTCGCCGGCACGCTCGGCGTGCTGGTGCTGCTGCTGGCGCTTATCGCCAGTTGGCGCCGGCGCGGCACGTTGCTGGCGGTGGTCGCCGGCGCGGTGTTCGCGGCGCTCGGGGTGGGCTTGTACATGCGCGGCGAGCATATGTGGTCGTCCGTGCTGGCGGCCTGCGCGATCGCGTTGCCGCTGCTCGCCGCGACCCGGCTGCAGCGTCCCGGCGCGTGGAAGATCTGCGTGCTGGCGCTGGCGGTGATCATCTTCCAGGCGATGCTCGGCATGTGGACGGTGACGCTCCTGCTCAAGCCGGTGGTGGTGATGGGCCACCTGCTCGGCGGCATGGCCACGTTCGCGCTGCTGGCGTACGCCGCGCTGCGTTTTGCCGGCGTGGCGGCGGCGGACGAACGCCACGCCGACCTGCGCCGGCTGGTGGCGATCGGCATCGTGCTGCTGCTGTGCCAGATCGCGCTGGGCGGCTGGACCTCGGCGAATTATGCGGCGCTGGCCTGCGGCTACGGCCCCGGCTCGTTCCCGCAGTGCCTAGGCCAGTGGGCGCCGCCGACGGACTTCCGCGAAGGCTTCGTGCTGTGGCGCGGCATTGGCGTCAACTACGAAGGCGGCGTGCTCGACATGGCCGCGCGCAGCGCGATCCAGATCGCGCACCGGCTCGGCGCGCTGGTGGTGTTCTGCTACCTCGGCTGGCTGTCGGTCAGGACGGCGCGGCGCGGCCTGCGCGTGTGCGGCCTGGCGATCGCGCTGGCGCTGGCGGGCCAGGTGCTGCTGGGCATCAGCAACGTGTACTTCGGCCTGCCGCTGGCCGTGGCGACCGCGCACAATGGCGTGGCGGCCCTGCTGCTGTTCACCCTGCTGGCCACGCTGGCACGCACGCAGCGGCGGCATGACGAATCGATGTTCCTGTCGTTGGGGCGACACTGAAGATGAGCGTTTTTCGCGAATACCTGCAACTGACCAAGCCGCGTATCGTCGCGCTGCTGGTGTTCTGCGCGGTGATCGGCATGTTCCTCGCCGTGCCCGGGATACCGCCGTGGCGCGCGCTGGTGTTCGGCACGCTGGGCATCTGGCTGGCGTCGTCGTCGGCCGCCGCGTTCAACCAGCTGATCGACCAGCGCATCGACAAGGTGATGGTGCGCACGGCGCACCGGCCGCTGGCCACCGGGCATCTGAATGCGCGCCAGGTCTTCGTGTTCGCGCTGCTGCTGGGCATCGCCTCGATGGCAGTGCTGGTGCTGCTGGTCAACACGCTGACCGCGGTGCTGACGTTTGCCGGGCTGATCGGCTATGCGGTGATCTACACCGCGTTCCTCAAGCGCGCCTCGCCGCAGAACATCGTGATCGGCGGCCTCGCCGGGGCGATTCCGCCAGTGCTGGGCTGGACCGCGGTCACCGGCGCGCTGCACCCGTACGCGCTGCAGCTGTGCCTGATCATCTTCGTGTGGACGCCGCCGCATTTCTGGGCACTGGCGATCTTCCGCCGCGACGACTACTCGCGCGCCCAGGTGCCGATGCTGCCGGTGACCCACGGCGTGGTGTTCACCCGCTGGCACATCCTGTTCTACACCGTGCTGCTGGTGCTGGTGACCCTGCTGCCGGCGCTGACCGGGATGAGCGGCCTGGTCTACCTGGGCGGCGCCGCGGTGCTGGGCGGGGCGTTCCTGTACTACGCCGTGCGTCTGCTGAATCCGCCGGACGAGCTGTACGCGATGAAGGTGTTCAATTACTCCATCGTCTACCTGATGGCGCTGTTCGCGTTCCTGCTCGTCGACCACTGGCTGGTCGATCCGGTCGTGCAGCAGGGGCTGGCGCTGCAGCCGGTCGTCTGACCGGCCCGCGCCGACGTCGCGTTGGTGCGGAAAAATTCAACTTGAACGTTGACACTTGCGCAACGCAGCACGACAATGCGCGCGCCCTCCGGCGCGCTGCGCCGGCCGGCTTCCTGTCCTGACTAACCAAGGCATATGGACGTTTACCCTAGTCGCAACGTCGACACCCGCTTGCATCGGGTGCCGGCGCCGCACAACAAGTTGAACGCCTGCGGCGACCGCCTGCGGTCGGCTGGTGCTTTCCGCTAGGGAAAGTCCGGCCCACTCCTGAGGACGCCGGCGGCGTCGTCATGAGGAGATGGGCTGATGAAGCTCCTTCACGATTTTTTCCGCCTGCGCCTTGCAGGCCTGCGCACCGCCTCCGTTCGCGGTGCCGCCGTGTCGCCCGAATTCAGCGTGACCGTACCCGCGCCGCTGGCCAAGCCGGCCGGTGGCGGCGTCGAGCGCGTCGCTACCGCTCCCGTGCGGCGCGAACCGGCGTCGTTCCTGAAGGCGCCGCGCCATCGGCGGCTGGGTTCCGGCCGCTGATGGCCGCCCTGATTCCGCGCAAGGGCTGGCCTCCGCCAGCGCCCTCCGGCACGGGCCGCGCCTGCGGCCGCATGAGCTAGCGTGATGGCGACCTGACGCCGCCAGCGCTTCGCCGCATCGGCATTCCGCCTCACGGAAGCGAAGCATGAGCAAGATTCTTCAAGCGCCCGCCGCCAGGCTGGTGGGCAAGGCTGCACCGCGGCCGGTGGTCGTGGCCGGGCAGGCGTTTTGCGCCATCGAGGCGCTGCTGGCCGGGCTGGATACGTCGATGCGCGGTCTCGACGCGGCGCAGATCGGTGCGCGGCTGCATCGCGACGGCGCCAACGAGGTGTCGCACGAGAAGCCGCCGCACTGGTCGCTGCAGCTGCTGCGCGCGTTCAGGAACCCGTTCATCGTGGTGCTGCTGGTGCTGGCCGGCGTGCAGCTGTTCACCGATCGCGGTGACTTGACCGGGCCGGTGATCATCGCGGTGATGGTGGCGATCAGCGTGGTGCTGAGCTTCACCCAGGAATACCGCTCCACCCGCGCCGCCGAGAAATTGAAGGCGATGGTGCGCAACACCGCCACGGTGACGCGGCGCGCCTCCGACGGCCACAGCGAGCGGATCGAGGTGCCGGTGGCCGAATTGGTCGCCGGCGACATCGTGCACCTGGGGGCGGGCGACATGGTGCCCGCGGACCTGCGCCTGCTCGGCGCGAAGGACCTGTTCGTCAGCCAGGCGATCCTCACCGGCGAATCGCTGCCGGTGGAGAAGTTCGCGCCCGCCCGCCCGAGCGTTGCCGGCGACAGCCACGCCAACCCGCTGGACCTGGTCACCATTTGCTACATGGGCACCAACGTGGTCAGCGGCAGTGCCACCGCGGTGGTGGTGGCGACCGGTGCGCGCAGCTATCTCGGCTCGCTGGCGCACAGCATGAGCGGCCAGCGCGTGCAGACCAGCTTCGACCGCGGCGTGAGCAGCGTCAGCTGGCTGCTGTTGCGCTTCATGGCGGTGATGGTGCCGGTGGTGTTCCTGATCAACGGGCTGGACAAGCACGACTGGACCGGGGCGTTCCTGTTCGCGCTGACCATCGCGGTGGGGCTGACCCCGGAGATGCTGCCGCTGATCGTCACCGCGAACCTGGCCAAGGGCGCGCTGGCGATGTCGCGGCGCAAGGTGGTGGTGAAGCGGCTCAACGCGATCCAGAACTTCGGCGCGATGGACGTGCTGTGCACCGACAAGACCGGCACGCTGACGCTGGACAGGATCGTGCTGGAACGCCACCTCGACCTCGACGGCGAGGAATCGGACGAGGCGCTGGAATACGGCTACCTCAACAGCCGCTTCCAGACCGGCCTGAAGAACCTGATGGACAAGGCGGTGCTCGAGCACCGCGACCTGGAGGCGGCGGCGCTGCGCTACCGGGTGGTCGACGAGATCCCGTTCGACTTCCAGCGCCGGCGCATGTCGGTGGTGGTCGCCGACGGCGGCGGTGAGCATCTACTGGTCTGCAAGGGCGCGGTCGAGGAGATGCTCTCGATCTGCGCGTACGCGAAGACCGGCGATGCGATCGAACCGATGACCGAGGCGCGTCGCCGCGAGATCAAGGCGATGACGCGCCGGCTCAACGAGGACGGCCTGCGCGTGCTGGTGGTGGCGGTGCGGCGCGAGGCCGCGCGCGAGCATGCCTACGGCGTGGCCGACGAGGGCGAACTGGTCGCGGTCGGCTGCCTGGCCTTCCTCGACCCGCCGAAGGATTCGGCCGCCACCGCGATCCGCGCGCTGCACCAGCACGGCGTGGCAGTGAAGGTGATCACCGGCGACAACGAAGCGGTGACCCGCAAGATCTGCCGCGAGGTCGGGCTGGACGTCGGCCATTCGGTGCAGGGCCGCGAGATCGAGGAACTGGATGACCCGGCGCTGGATGCGCTGGTGGCGCGGGTCACCGTGTTCGCCAAGATGTCGCCGCTGCAGAAGGCGCGCGTGGTGCGCTCGCTGCAGCGGCTGGGCCACACGGTGGGCTTCCTCGGCGACGGCATCAACGACGCGCCGGCGCTGCACGACGCCGACGTCGGCATCTCGGTGGACACCGCCACCGACATCGCCAAGGAGTCGGCCGACATCATCCTGTTGGAGAAGAACCTGATGGTGCTGGAGGAGGGTGTGCTGGAAGGCCGCGTCACCTTCGGCAACATCATGAAGTACATCAAGATGACCGCCAGCTCGAACTTCGGCAACGTGTTCAGCGTGCTGGTGGCCAGCGCGTTCCTGCCGTTCCTGCCGATGCTGCCGCTGCAGATCCTGGTGCAGAACCTGCTGTACGACATCTCGCAGCTGTCGATCCCGTTCGACCGCATGGACGAGGAATACCTGAGCCGCCCGCGCAAATGGGACGCCGGCGACATCGGCCGCTTCATGGTCTGGGTGGGGCCGGTCAGCTCGATCTTCGACATCACCACGTTCTGGCTGATGTGGCACGTGTTCGGCGCGAACACGCCGGCGCGGCAGTCGCTGTTCCACTCCGGCTGGTTCATCGAGGGCCTGCTGTCGCAGACCCTGATCGTGCACATGATCCGCACCCGGCGCATCCCGTTCCTGCAGAGCGTGGCGTCCGCGCCGGTGCTGGGACTGACCCTGGCGATCATCGTGGTCGGCATGCTGATCCCGTTCAGTGCGCTGGGCGCGAAGATCGGCATGGTGCCGCTGCCGCCGCTGTATTTCGCCTGGCTGGGGCTGACCCTGGCGAGCTACTGCGTGCTGACCCAGCTGATGAAGATCATCTACATCCGCCGCTACGGCCGTTGGCTGTAGGAAGCCGGCAGCTGTATCAGTCCGCCTCGCGGTCGTCCTCGGCGGCGGCGTGGACGCCGCGCGTCGCGTACCGGCGCGCCACCACCGCGCATACCATCAGCTGCAGCTGGTGGAAGATCATCAGCGGCAGCACCAGCGCGCCGAGGCCGCCGAGTTGGCCGGCGAACAGGATCTTCGCCATCGGGATGCCGCTGGCCATGCTCTTCTTGGAACCGCAGAAGACAATCGTGATCTCGTCCTCGCGCGAAAAGCCGAGCCGGCGTGCGGCCCAGGTCAGCGTGGGCATCACCAGCGCAAGCAGCAGCGCGCACATCGCCAGGGTGGACAGCAGGGCGGGGATCGGCGTGTCGCGCCACAGGCCGTCGACCACCGCGGCGCTGAACGCGGTGTACACCACCAGCAGGATCGTGCCCTGGTCGGTGTAGCCGAGCAGCGGCTTGTGGCGGTCGACCCAGCCGCCGATCCAGCGCCGCGCGACGTGGCCCAGCGCAAACGGCAGCAGCAGCTGCAGCATGATGTCACGCACGCCCTGCCAGGAGGCGCCGCCGCCGTGGCTGGCCAGCAGCAGGCCGACCAGCAGCGGGGTCAGCACGATGCCGATGAGGTTCGACATCGAGGCGCTGACCACCGCGGCGGAGACGTTGCCGCCGGCGATCGAGGTGAACGCGATCGACGACTGCACCGTGGACGGCAGCGTGCACACGAACAGCACGCCGAGGTAAAGCTCGGGCGTCAGCAACGCATGGCCGACCGGCTGCAGCGCCAGCCCGAGCAGCGGGAACAGCACGAAGGTGCCGGCGAACACGGTCAGGTGCAGCCGCCAGTGGGTCAGGCCCTGCACGATCGCCGTGCGCGGCAGCTTGGCGCCGTGCAGGAAGAACAGCAGCGCGATCGCCGCGTCGGTGATCCCGTCGAACACCCGCGCGGTCCCGCCGCGGCATGGCAGCAGCGAGGCCAGCAGCACGGTGGCGAGCAGGGCAAGGGTGAAGTTGTCCGGACGAACGCGACGCAGCGACATGCGGCCGGCTCAATCCAGCCCGCAGCGCGTGCGGCGCCGGTGCTTCCACCACAGCACCAGCACGGTCAGCAGCAGGACACCCACCAGCACCCACAGGCTGCTCTGGCCGCGATGCAGCCATTTCATCAGCCATTCGTGGTTGTCGGCGCCGAAGAAGCCCAGGTAGACCCAGAACGGCACGCTGATCAGCGCCGCCAGCGTGTCGATCAGCAGGAAACGCAGGAACGACACCCGATGGGTGGTGCCGGCGGTGAGGTAGACGGTGGTGCGCATGCCGGGCAGGAAGCGCGCGAAGAACAGCATGCGGTTGCCGTACTGGTCGAATTTTTCCTGCACCTTGACGTAGCGTTCCGGGGTCAGCACGCGTGCCACGAAACGCCACTGCAGGATGCGCGCGCCGTAGTGGTGGCCGAGCAGGAAGATGGCCGAGTCGCCCAGCAGCACGCCGAACATCGCCAGCGCGACCATCGCATGCACGTTGGCGTAGCCGAGCCCCGCGATCACGCCGCCGGCGACCAGGGTGATGTCTTCCGGCAAGGGCAGGCCGGCGCCGCAGATCATCAGCGCGATGAACACGGCGACATAGCCGTTCTCGGCGAAGATCGTGATCAGTTGCTGCAGCAGATCCATCAGTGTCCTTGCGCGTCACGCGAAACCCGCCCGGCCGCAGCCGGGCATGATCCCACAGTCGGATGGCGGTCGAGCCAGGCAGGATGACGCGGGGCGTCCATGGGCAGGCGGCACGTCATCGCGGTCAGGCCGAGGCCGCCGGCGGCCGCGCGCGGGCGGCCAGCAGCTCGCGCAGCTCCGTTTTCTCGGCGCTGTCCAGCGCGCCTTCGCGGCTCTTCGCGGTCAGAGCATCGCGGCGCTGGGTGATGGCCTGGTCCTCCATCCGCGCCAGGGCATCGAAGAACTCGGTGCGCTGGCTTTCCGGTTCGCCCACCGACATCGCCGCCATCAGTTTCTGCAGCGACGGATATTCCGGGCGCTCGGCAAAGTGCTCCACCAGCGTGGCGGAATTGATGCCGGGACGCGCGCGCGCGAGGTCGAGCAGTTCGGCAAGCAGGTCCACGCCGGGTTTGTCCAGGCGCAGGAAGCGATAGGGTTTCTCGACCTGGTCGGCCAGGCCCGGCTGCCCCAGCAGCAGCGAGATCGCACTGCGCACCAGGCTGCGCTGCACGGCGGTGGGGCGCTGCACGGCGCGGTGCGTGGCCGGGTCGGCCTGCAGCATCGCGCGCGCGCCGCTGCGCTTCTCCAGTTCCTGCGCCATCAGGTCGCGGAACGCGCCGTCGGGCAGTTTCGCGATCAGCGGGCGTGCGCGCTCGGCCAGCCGGGCGCGGCCGTCGAGGCTGGCCATGTCGACGTCGTGCGACAGTTCGTTGAAGAAGTAGTCGGACAGCGGCATCGCTTCCTTGATGCGCTTCTCGAAGCCCTCGCGGCCTTCCTTGCGCACCAGCGAATCCGGGTCCTCGCCGTCGGGCAGGAACAGGAAGTACGCCTGGCGGCCGTCGCGCAGGCGCGGCAGCGCCGATTCCAGCGCCTTCCACGCCGCGGCGCGGCCGGCGCGGTCGCCGTCGAAGCAGAACACCACGTCCGGCGCGGCGCGGAACAGGACCTCGGTGTGCTCCGGCGTGGTCGCCGTGCCCAGCGTGGCCACCGCGATCGGCAGCCCGGCCTGGTGCAGCGCGATCACGTCCATGTAGCCCTCGACCACCACGATCCGCGCCAGGTTCGCGTTGGCCTGCTTCACCTGCCACAGCGCGAACAGCTCGCGGCCCTTGTGGAACAGCGGCGTCTCCGGCGAGTTCAGGTATTTCGGCGACTGCTCCGAGCTCAACACTCTTCCGCCGAACGCGATCACGCGGCCGCGGCGGTCGAGGATCGGAAACATCAGCCGTTCGCGGAAGCGGTCGTACTTGCTGCCGCGTTCGCTCGACGCGACCATGCCGGCCTCGTTCAGCAGTTCCATCCGCCGCGGCGTGTTGCCCAGCGCCTTGATCACGCCGTCGTAGCCGGCCGGCGCCCAGCCGAGGCGGAAGCGCTTGATGGTCTCCGCGTCCAGGCCGCGCTTCCTGCAATAGGCCTGGGCGTCGGTGTTGCGCGGCAGCTCGCCTTCATACCAGCCGGCGGCCGCGTCGAGCAGCGCGTACAGGTCGGTCTTGTCCTCGCGCGGGCGTTCGTCGCGGCCGCCTTCGCGCGGCACGGTGAGGCCCACCGTCTGCGCCAGTTCCTCCACCGCGTCCGGAAACTCCAGCCGCTCGTAGTCCATCAGGAACTTCACCGCGCTGCCGTGCGCGCCGCAGCCGAAGCAGTGGAAGAACTGCTTGGCCGGGCTGACGTAGAACGACGGCGTGCGCTCGTTGTGGAACGGGCAGCACGCGGTCCATTCGCGCCCGGCCTTCTTCAGCGGCACGCGCCGCTCGATCACGTCGACGATGTCGACGCGGGCAAGCAGTTCATCGATGAAGCTGTCGGGAATCAGGCCGCGCATAGACCGCCTAGTCTAGTCGGTCGCCGCCGGGGAGGCTCGGACGGATTGCGCTAATCTGAGGCGAAATGTCACAGGGGAGGGGCGATGAACCGCGCTGGAGTGAGCTTTCGCGCCGCGGCGGCGGCGGACGTGGCGGCCGCCGTGCCGCTGATCCACAGCTCCGGCCCGGCCGCGTTCGAGTATGTGTTCGCGGTACCGGGGCTGGGCGACGCGCAGGCGTTCCTGCGGCGGGCGTTCGTCGATGGAGCCGGCGAGTTCGGCTGGCGCAACCACGTGGTGGGCGAGCTGGACGGCGCGGTGGTGGCGGTCGGGGCGGGTTACGGTGGCGCCACGAAGTGGAGCTTCACGCTGGCCGCGGCACGGCAGATCCTCGGTCACTACGGCTGGCGTCATGCGGCCGGGGTGATCGCGCGCGGGCTGAAGGTGGAGTCGGTGATTCCGCCGCCGGCCGGCGCGATGTACTACCTGGGGCACCTGGGGGTGGCGCCGTCGCTGCGTGGCCAGGGTGTCGGCTCGGCCCTGGTCGATCATCTGCTGGCCGCCCGGCCCACCGGTTCAGGCGGGCCGGTGGTCCTCGATGTGGCGGCGACCAATCCGGATGCGCAGCGGCTGTACCAGCGGCTGGGTTTCGCGGTGACCGGCGAGCGTCGCTCGACGCTGGCCAATGCGCGCGGGCAAGTGCCCGACCACCGGCGCATGCAATGGCAGGCGCCGGCCTGAGTCGTCGCTAGAACAGGCTGATCACGCCGATCACCGCCAGCACGGCCAGCAGGAACAGGATCACGAAGCACACGAACAGCACCTTGGCGATGGTGGCGGTGACTCCGGCAACCCCGCCGAAGCCGAGCCAGCCGGTGACCAGCGAAATGATGGCGAAGATGATGGCCCACTTCAGCATGTACTTCTCCTGCAGCAATGTGCGCCCGCACGGCGGAATCCCGGGCGGGTCACGGCGGTTGTAGCGGAGCGGGCGTGAACGCGATGCATCGTGTCGCTTGCCTGTGGCGGAGCGGAGCGGCAAGCTTCCCGGCCGGCCCCGGGAGTGACGAGCCATGGTGATCAGCGCGGTGGTGATGATCAAACAGCGTGCGATCGTGCGCGCGTTCGAGCGGGCTGCCGCGACCACGGCGGCGACTGCCTGCACGGCGGAGCAACTGGGGCTGAAACCGGGCATGGCCTGGTATCGGCTGGTGAGTCACGCGGTGCTGCGCTGTCCGGGCGAGGGGCGCTATTTCCTCGACGTGGCGAACTGGCAGCGGCTGCGCAGGCGCCGCCATCGCATGGCGCTGGCGGCGGTCGCCGGCGTGCTGGTGCTGCTGGGCTTGCTGTTCGTGGCCGGGACGCTCAGCCGGCCAGGCGCGCCTTGATCCGGCCCGAGACCACGCCCATGTCGGCGCGGCCGGCGGCCTTTTCCTTCACCGCGGCCACCACCTTGCCCATGTCGCGCGGCGACGTGGCGCCGGTTTCGGCGATCGCGGCGGTGATCAGGGCGTCGATCTCGTCGTCGCCGAGCTTGGCCGGCAGGTAGGTCTCGATCACCACCATTTCGGCGCGCTCGACGTCGGCCAGATCCTCGCGGTTGGCGGCGGCGTACTGGCTCACCGAATCCTTGCGCTGCTTCAGCATCTTCTCCAGCACGCTGAGCACCTGCACGTCGTCCAGCTCGATCCGCTCATCCACCTCGCGCTGCTTGATCGCCGCCAGCATCAGCCGGATCACGCCCAGCCGGTGCTTGTCGCCGCCGCGCATGGCGGTCTTCATGTCTTCGGTGAGCTGCTGCTTGAGGGTCATGGGCGGGGCCTCTGGGGTGGGATGTCGATTCTACGGAAACGACAAAGCCGGCGTTGTCCTTGGGACAACACCGGCCAATGTCGAATCCGAGTGCTTGCGGTGGCTGCGAGAACCCGCGCCGACCGTGTTTCCTGCATGCGCAGCGTGAAGACGCTGGCGGGCCTGCCGACGAACGGCGGGCGGAAACTCAGTACAGGCGGACCTTGCGCGAGACGTCGCGCGACAGGCGGCGCAGATGACGCTTCACCGCGGCGGCGCGCTTGCGCTTGCGCTCCTGGGTCGGCTTTTCGTAGAACTCACGCTTGCGCGTTTCGGCGAGGACGCCGGCCTTTTCGCAGGTACGCTTGAAACGACGCAGTGCGATCTCGAACGGCTCGTTCTCGCGAACTTTTACGTTGGGCATGGAAACTCCGAGTGGTAATCTGCCCGCTGGTACGGGACTGTCAAATAGGGCGAGCCGCGAATTATACCGTGGATACCACAGAATTTTCAAAGCCGGCGAACAAGCCCGTGCTGGGCATCGAAACCTCCTGCGACGAGACCGGGGTGGCGCTGCTGCGCTGGGAACCGGACGCGCCGGGCCGTGGCCTGCTGGCGCATACCCTGTACAGCCAGATCAAGCTGCACGCCGATTACGGCGGCGTGGTGCCGGAACTGGCCAGCCGCGACCATGTGCGCAAGCTGCTGCCGCTGATCCGCGAGGCGCTGGCCCAGGCCGGGCTGAGCGTGCGCGACCTGGGCGGGGTGGCCTATACCGCCGGTCCGGGCCTGGTCGGCGCCTTGCTGGTCGGGGCCTCCGCCGGGCGCGCGCTGGCCTGGGCGCTGGGCGTGCCGGCGATCGCGGTGCACCACATGGAAGGCCACCTGCTCGCCCCGCTGCTGGAGGACAACCCGCCCGAACCGCCGTTCGTTGCGCTGCTGGTGTCCGGCGGACACTCCATGCTGGTCGAGGTGAAGGCGATCGGCCAGTACACGATCCTGGGCGACACCCTGGACGACGCCGCCGGCGAGGCGTTCGACAAGACCGCCAAGATGATGGGCCTGCCGTATCCCGGCGGCCCGGCGCTGGCGAAACTGGCCGAACAGGGTCGCGCCGGCGCCTTCCGCTTCTCCCGCCCGATGACCGACCGGCCGGGGCTGGATTTCAGCTTCTCCGGCTTGAAGACCCAGGTGCTGCTGGCCTGGCAGCAGTCCGACCAGAGCGAGCAGACCCGCGCCGACATCGCCCGCGCGTTCGAGGAGGCGATCGTCGACACGCTGATCATCAAGTGCCGGCGCGCGCTCGAGGCCAGCGGCGCACAGCGGCTGGTGATCGCCGGCGGCGTGGGTGCGAACCGAAGATTGCGCAGCGAGCTGGCCAGGTCCGGCGAGAAAGACGGTTTCCAGGTGTATTTCCCGCGGCTGGACTTCTGCACCGACAACGGCGCGATGATCGCATTGGCCGGTGCGATCCGCCTGGCCGGCGGCCAGTGTCAGGACGAGACCGTGCAGGTACGTCCGCGCTGGGACCTGCAGAGCCTGCCCGCCGCCTAGCGCGCGTTCACCACTGCGTGCGCCCGGGCAGCAAGCCCTTCAATTCCGCTTCGGTGAGGTTGCGCCACTGGCCGGGTTTCAGATGAGCCAGCTTCACGTTGTCGATGCGCACGCGGCGCAGCTGGGTCACGCGGTAGCCGAACGCGGCGGCCATCAGGCGGATCTGCCGGTTCAGGCCCTGGGTCAGCACGATCGAAAAGCCGAATTTCGCGATGCGGCG
This sequence comes from Rhodanobacter sp. LX-99, assembly GCF_018599185.1. NCBI lineage: Bacteria > Pseudomonadati > Pseudomonadota > Gammaproteobacteria > Lysobacterales > Rhodanobacteraceae > Rhodanobacter > Rhodanobacter sp. LX-99. The sequence goes on from NZ_JAHFVL010000001.1 coordinate 2,207,658, forward strand.
GGTGCGGCAGGGCCGGGTCATCTGGCCGCGGATGCGCACGCCCTTGGCCATGCCGGCCAGGAACTCGTCGGTGACCGCCTTGTTCACGCCGACCAGGTATTCCTTCTCGTGGTGGTTTTCCGCGCGCAGGATCTCGTTGACGATGTCGCCGTTGCTGGTCAGCAGGATCAGCCCTTCGGAATCCTTGTCCAGCCGGCCGATCGGGAAGATCCGCTGCGGGTGGTCGATGAAGTCCACGATGTTGCCGTCCACGCTGTGGTCGGTGGTGCAGGTGATGCCGACCGGCTTGTTCAACGCGATGTAGATCGCCTTCTTCGCTGCCGGCGTGGCGGCCAGGATGCGCGCGCACACGATCTCGCCGTCGACGCGCACCTCGTCGCCTTCCAGCGCCTTGGCACCGGTGGTGACGACTTCGCCGTTGATGCTGACGCGCCCGGCGACCAGCAGCTCGTCCGCTTCGCGGCGCGAGCACAGGCCGGCTTCGCTGATGTATTTGTTGACGCGCATGGATCAGGGCCGGGATTGGGGATTGGGGATTCGGGATTCGCAAAAGCCACAAGCTCGCGAGAACGCGCCTTGCCGAATCCCGTATCCCGATTCCCGATTCCCGGCTTTCACGAGCGCAAGCCGACGCCGCGCTTGAGCAGCTGCAGCGCCACGATCGACAGCGCGATCACGAAGCCGATCATCACCACGAAGGCCATGCCCACGTGCACGTCGCTGATGCCGAGCACGCCGTAGCGGAACGCATTGACCATGTACAGGATCGGGTTGGCGCGCGAGATCGCCTGCCACGGTTCGCCCAGCATGTTCACCGAATAGAACACGCCGCCCAGGTAGGTCAGCGGGGTCAGGATGAAGGTCGGCACCAGCGCGATGTCGTCGAATTTCTTCGCGTACACCGCGTTGACGAAGCCGGCCAGCGAGAAGATCGTGGCGCCCAGCAGCACCGAGGCGAACGTGATCAGCGGGTGCAGCACGTGCAGGTCGGTGAAGAACAGCGCGATCAGCAGCACCAGGATGCCGACCACCAGGCCGCGCACCACGGCACCCGCCACGTAGCCGAGCAGGATCACCCAGTTCGGCATCGGCGACACCAGCATTTCCTCCACCGCGCGGCTGAACTTGGCGCCGAAGAACGAACTGGAGATGTTGCCGTAGCTGTTGGTGATGATGCTCATCATCACCAGCCCCGGCACGATGTATTGCATGTAGCTGAAACCGCCTTCGATGCTGCCGATGCGGCTGCCGATCAGCTTGCCGAAGATCACGAAGTACAGCGTCATGGTGATCGCCGGCGGAATCAGCGTCTGCGTCCAGATGCGCATGATGCGCACGATCTCGCGGCGGATGAGGGTATTCAGTGCGACGAGGTTGGCGGCGGCGTGGCTCATGCGACGACTCCAGCGGCCAGTTCGCTGCGGCCATGCTCCACCAGCCGCACGAACAGCTCCTCCAGCCGGTTGGTCTTGTTGCGCATCGAGGTCACCATGATGCCGTGCGTGGAAAGCGTCGCGAACAGCGAGTTGAGGTCGTGCGAGCGGGCCATCTCGGCTTCCAGCGTGTGCTCGTCGCGGCGGCGCAGGGTGACGTTGGGCAGGTTCGGCAGTTCGGCCGGGATGGTGGTCACGTCCAGCACGAAAGTCTCCACGTCCAGCGTCGCCAGCAGGCGCTTCATGCTGGTGTTCTCGATGATCGTGCCGTGGTCGATGATCGCGATGTTGCGGCACAGCGACTCGGCCTCCTCCAGGTAATGCGTGGTCAGGATCACCGTGGTGCCGGCCGCGTTGATGCCGCTGACGAAGTGCCACATCGAGCGGCGGATCTCGATGTCGACGCCGGCGGTGGGCTCGTCCAGGATCAGCAGCTTCGGCTCGTTCATCATCGCGCGGGCGATCATCAGCCGCCGCTTCATGCCGCCGGACAGCGTGCGCGCCTGCATCTGCGCCTTGTCCCACAGGCGCAGTTCCTTCAGGTATTTCTCCGCGCGTTCGGCGGCGATCCTGCGGGGGATTCCGTAGAAACCGGCCTCGTTGACGCAGATGTCGAACGGCTTCTCGAACTGGTTGAAATTGATTTCCTGCGGCACCAGGCCGATCAGCCGCATCGCGGCGCTGCGGTCCTTGTTGACCGACACGCCGAACACCTGCGCGTCGCCGGACGTGGAGTTCACCAGCGAGGACAGGATGCCGATCAGGGTGGACTTGCCGGCGCCGTTCGGGCCGAGCAGGGCGAAGAAGTCGCCGGGCTGCACGGTGAGGCTGATGCCTTTCAGCGCTTCGACGCCGTTGCCGTAGGTTTTGCGCAGATTGTCGACGACAAGCGCGGGGGCTGTATCTGGATACTGCGGGGACATGGGCTGCACCGAGGGGGTTAGCCCTTATTATAGCGGGCTACGCCCAGCCGCTCGGCCCTGCCCGACGGCACACACTGTTTCCGGAAATCTTTCATGGCCGACCACTTCCAGCTCCGTCTCGTCGACAGCCGCATGCTCGCGCCCGCGGTGCGCCACCTGGTGTTCGAGCGCGCCGACGGCCAGCCGCTGGCGTTCCAGCCCGGCCAGTTCCTGCAGGTGCACTTCCATTACGACGACGGCACGGCGACCAAGCGCAGCTACTCGGTGGCCACCGTCGGCGACGGCCACTCGCCGGTGCAACGCATCGAGATCGCGGTGAGCTACGTCGAAGGCGGCGCCGCCACCAAGCTGCTCGGCGAACTGCCGCTGAGCGGCGTGATCGACGCCAGCGGTCCCTACGGCCGCTTCTGCCTGCAGGAAACCGACAGCCACCCGCGCTACCTGCTGCTGGCCACCGGCACCGGCGTCACTCCCTACCGCGCGATGCTGCCGCAGATCGAAAAACTGCTTGCCAAGGGCGATCGCGAAGTGGTGCTGCTGTACGGCGCGCGCACCGAAGCCGAGCTGCTCTACGGCGAGGAGTTCGAGGCGTTCGCGCAAACCCATCCCGGCTTCATCTTCCACGGCTGCCTCAGCCGCGAAGCCCGCGCCACCCCGCGCCCCACCGACCGCAGCGGCCACGTGCAGAACGTGCTGGCCGAACTCGGTCCGCGCGCCGAGCGCGACATCGCCTACCTGTGCGGCAACCCGAACATGGTCGATGCGGCCTTCACCGCACTGAAGGAGTTCGGCCTGCCGGTGCCGCAGATCCGCCGCGAGAAGTACATCTCGTCGCGCTGAACGCGGCCCGTGTGTCATGGCCGGCGTGATGCAGGCCGCCATCGTGACGCATGGCGGGGTTGCCGTTCACCGATATGTCACGACCGATTCACTTCCCGAAGGCTAAATGGCCGGAGTGGGTGAACGGGCGGTCGTGCTCCGGGTCCGATCCTCCCCCGGCAATGTGATGCCCATCACATTTCCGGCGACAGGTTCGCCCGAGTCGATCAAGGTCGAATGGACCAGGCCGATGACCCGCTGAGAGGCTCCGCATCCGCGGGGGCGGTATCTCAAGGAGGTGAGCGGTATGAGCGGTCCGCTTGGCATTGCATTGGCAGGTCTGGCCATGCTCGTGGGCGTCTCGAGCGCATACGCGGCGAGCGGTCGCGTCGTGTTCTCGGGCGCGGTGGTCGAGCCGACCTGTCTCACCGAAGATGCCGATGGCGACATGGCGTCGCCGCCGGCCGCTGGACTTGCACCGCGCCGGTTGACCTGTGGCCGGACGCCGACCGAGCCTGGCCGTTCCTATTCGCGCACCGTGATCCGCCTCGACGCGGCGGGCGTTGCGAACAACCGGCTGCTCGATTACTTCGTCAGTTACGCGAACGCCGCCGACGCCCGGCTTGTCGTTCGGACCTATGAATAGGCGCGCTTATTGGTAGAAGACGTCGAAGGTCACGGTGGCCTTGACCGGGCCGCTGGTGACTGCCGGTGCGGTCTGGAAATACCGCGCGTAGTAGGGAATCGACGCGGTGGCCGCCGGAGTGACCACGGCCTGGGTCTCGAACGTCACCGCATTCGAATTGCCGTCGAGGATCTGCACGCCGACGCCGGAGGCATACCCGGCACCGGCCGGTGCCACCACGCCGGTGTGGCTGTCGGGAGACGCCGTGTGCATGGTGATCTTCGTTACCGCCGTACCGGGCGGGCACGACAGCCGGATCTGGAACGGTGTCTTGCCGGCGGTGGCGCCGACCCCGCTGAAGGCGGTGTTGAGCACCTTGGGCAGCGTCACGTCGATCGGGTTGGCGACGACCGTGCAGCTCGGCGTGGTGAAGGTGACGGAGTTGCCGAGCCAGAACGTTTCGGGGATCAGCGTGTTCCCCGATGAGTCGTCCCATCGCCAGTCCCCGAGCTTGCCCGCCGCCAGCACGTTGCCGGAGGCGACCGAGCCGGTCTTGATCAGCTCCAGGCCGGAGGTCACGCTGAACGTCGTGGATGAGACGGACGTGCTGTTGAGCGGATACACCGTCAGGTAGGCGCTCGGGTGCGTGATGCGGTAGCTGATGCCAGGTATGCCGGTGGCGTAGGTGAGGTTGTCCGCCAGGTAGCCGCCGCGGGTATTGACCACGCCGTAGGTCATCGTCTCGGCCGATTCCTGCCATTTGCCATTCCGGCGGTAAGAGCCGCACGTGATGGTGGGGGGATTGGCGGGGCCCGCCTGCGCCGAGGCGGCGAGTACCGTGCCATCAGGCGTGTTCGCCGCGATCGAGATGGTCGCGGGCAGTACGAAGGTGACCGAGGTGCTGCTGCCGGTGTCGTAGCGACATTCGGCGCGGGCGCCCAGCGGCGCCAGCACCAGCAAGAGCAGCGTCAACAGCAGGCTTGCCGTGCGCATCATGTTCCGCTCCCGGCGACCTGCGCCGCGTCGTGGGGTTGTCCGCAGGTCGCGTCGATCTGTTCGATGGCGCCGATGCCGCGCCGGTTCTCGGCGCGAGGCTGCAGCCGGTAGGAGAACGAACAGACCCGGGCGAGATCCTGATCCTGCCACTGCACGTTGAGGCGGCCGGTTTCATGGGCGGTACGCACCATGATGCGGCCGGCCTGGCCGACCACGCCGATCGGCTGGCCTTGCTCGTCGGTGACTTCCGCCCCGAACGGCAGCGTCGCGCCGTTCGGCAGGTGCGCCTGGATCAGCACGAAATGCCCGCTCTCGCTCTTGAACTTCACCATCACCACGGCGCCGGCGCGCGGCGCCACCTCGGTGCTGGTGCTGTCCAACTGCACGTCCAGCGGCAGGCCGGTGGGATCGATGCTGATCGTGTTGAGGATGTAGGGCGTGACGTACGGCACCAGCGCGTAGCCGGCATGGTCGATGCGCACGCCGGCCGCGTTGCCGACGCGCGCGCCCGCGGCGTCCGGCGCCTGCACGATCGCCACGGTGTCGCCCAGCGGCTGGCCGAAGGTGACGCCGCCCGGGTGCGCGACGATGCCGCCGGTCGCGCCCAGCGAAGCCTGCGAGTAACCGCTGCCCGCGCCGAAGCCGGCGTTGAGTTGCGCGTAGCTGCCGCGGTAGCCGGCGTTGACGCTGCCGGTGCTGCCCGCGCCGCCCGCCTGCCTGCTGTCGTGCGTGGCGGTGACGCCGTAGTTGAAGCGGTCGTCGACGCCGGCGGTGCCGCCCAGCGTGGCTTGTTCCTGCATGCCGCCGTTGCCGTCGCGGGTGAGCGTGCCGGTGAGGTTCGGGGCGTGCCGGCTGCTGCCCAGCGGAATCGTGAGGTTGAGCATGTAGCGGTTGTCGCTGCGTCCGAACAGGTCGCGCTCGCGGCTGGCCGAGAGGCTGTAGTTCATCCGGCCGATCGAGTTGTTGTAGCCGACCTGGAACTGGGTGTCGGTGCCGCTGCGGTTCCAGTAGTCGCGGGCCGAGCCGTTGAGGTAGAGCGAGCCGCCGCGGCTGCCCAACTGCTGGCTGAGGGTGAGGCTGAAGCTGTTGCGCTGGCGGTCCACGCCAGCCGGCACCAGGTAGTCGCGGTAGTCGCCGCCGGCCAGCGCGGCCTGCTGCGCCGGGGTCAGCAGGTCCGACACCGGCACGCCGTTGATCGTCAGCGGCCGGGCCGGGCCGGCCGCGAACACCGGCAGGCCGCGGCGCGCGTAGTCGCGCGCCCGCGCGGCGTCGCCCAGGGCGAGGTAGCCGCTGGTCGAGTAGCGGTAGGCGGCCACGCTCAGCGAGGTGCCGGTCTGCGCCAGCGTCTTGCTGTAGCTCAGGCGCACGCTCTGGCCGGACAGCGTGTCCAGGCCGGGGATGCGCGTGCGCGCGGTGGTGACGTCCATGGCGAACGCGCCATAGCGCGTGTTCAGCGCGCTGCCCAGCAGCAGGGCACCGTAGCCGGGCGAGCCTACCGCGCCGGCGTAGCCGGTCAGCAGATTGGAGAGGCCGCGCTGCACGGTGACCTGTACCACGTTCGGCTTGTTTTCGATCGTCTCGTCGCGCAGCTGGCCGGCGGCCACGCCGAAGCGCGTCACGCCCGGGCGCAGCAGCTGCGGCACCGAGGCGTACGGCACCGAGAAGGTATGCACGCGGCCGTTCGCCTCGGCCACGCTGACCTCGAGATCGCCGCCGTAGCCGGTGGCGTACAGGTCGTCGATGACGAACGGGCCGGGCGCCACGGTGGTCTGGTAGATCACCATGCCGTTCTGGCGCACGGTCACCTTGGCGTTGCTGTCGGCGACGCCGCGCACGGTGGGCGCGTAGCCGCGCAGCGACTGCGGCAGCATGCGGTCGTCGGTGGCCAGCTGCACGCCGCGCAGGCCGAAGCTGTCGAAGATTTCGCCGCTGGTCCACGCGTCGCCCAGGGTCAGCTGCGCGCGCAGCTGCGGCAGGTCGCGTTGCGCGTAGGTGGCGATGTTCTGCCAGTGGCGGCCGGAACGCATGCCGCCGGCACCGGTTTGCCAGTTCAGCGAGGAGTTGTGGCGCAGGTGCCAACGGCCCAGGTTCAGTCCGGCGTTAAGGCCGAGGTACGACGAAGTCTGCGTCAGGCCCCCGCTGCGGGTGCGGTAGCTGTTGAAGTTGTAGTTGAGCAGGCCGGCGTTCACCCCGGCATCCCAGTACTTCGGGTCGACGTAGCCGCGCGCCTGCTGTCCCAGGTAGGCCTGCGGCACGCTGGTGTCCAGGCGCAGGTCGGACATCGCGAAGCTCATGCTGGCGCCGGGAATCACGCTGGCGATGTCGACGCAGACGCGGTCGTCGGCCAGGTCGGCGGTGACGCGTGCCGACAACTTGTCCGGGTGCAGCCCCAGCCGATCGAGCAGCGCCGGGGTCACGCAGGGCGTGGCGCTGGCGTCGGCCGATGCCGCGGCGAAGCGCACGTCGGTGCGGCCGGCGGCGCCGCCGTTGAGGAAGAGGTCGACGCTGTAGCTGCCGGCGGGGATGAAATCGCCGCGTTCGAAGCGGGACAGGTCGGTGGTGTTCTGGCCCGCGCCGGAGAGCAGGCTGCGGTCGAAGCTGGCGTCCATGGCGTCGACGGCGTGCGCGCCGGCATCCGCACCCGTCGTCGCCGCGGCGGCGACATGGCCGCCCCAGCCGCACAGCGCCAGGCCGACCAGCGCGGACAGCAGCCGGCGGCGGGCGACGGGTTGGTGTCCGCCCGCAAGCGCGGCGCTGGCGCGCCCTGGCTTCACGGCGCAATCGTGCCCTGGTAGGAGGTCGCGGCGCCGAAATCGTTGAGGACCGTGTAGGCGACCACGGTGCCGGCCGCCGGCGCGCGGTGCAGGTTCTTGATCGGCAGGCGCAGCGTCGACAGCGGCGCGACCATGCCGTTGCCGGGCGCGTACGCCACGTTGTCGACGTTCAGCGACAGCTGGCTGAAGGTGATGTGGTACGGCGTGGGGTTGCGCGCCACCAGCGCGTAGCCCGCGCCATCGGCGGCCACGGTCCAGGTGACCTGCTTGGCGGCGTCGAGCGAATCGCCAGTCAGTCCGGCCGGGCGGAAGAACAGCTTCAGCCGCGAGCGCACGGCGAACTGCAGCGTGTTCTGCGCCTCGCCCGGTTTCGTCGCGGGCTTGGGCGGGATCTCCAGCACGTTCAGCCAGAACAGCGATTCGCGATCCTTCGGCAACGGCTGGTTGGTGTAGACGATGCGCAGGCTCTGGCCCTTGCCCGCATTCATGCGGAACAGCGGCGGCGTGATGAGGAACGGCACGTTCGCCGTATCGGGCGTCGACGCCGGGTTGCCGTCGTCGATCCACGCTTCGACCAGCGCCGGCTGGCCGCCATCGTTGCTCAGGCGCACGGTGACCTCGCCGTTCGCGGCCGGGAACACCACACGGGTACCGGCGATCACGACACTGGCGTGGGCGTTGGTCAGGGCCAGGCAAAGCGTCAGCAGCCCCGCGCCGAGAGCGCAGACGAGTTTGTTCATGGGGTGACGGATCCGGAGAGTGAGGCCGCAGCCGGCACTGCCGGCCGCGGCTGCAAGCGGCTTACAGGTAGTTCATCGTGAATTCGACGCTGGTGTTCGCCGAGCCCGCGCCTGCCGCGCCGCCGACGGCGACGTACTGCGCCGAGTAGTTCATGGTGGCGGCGCCGCCCGAGAGTGCGACGACCTGCGAGTTCTGCGCTGTCGCCGTGCCGTTGTTCAGCGGCATCACCTGGTCGCTGCCGTTCAGCAGCTGGATCTCCACGTTGGTGGCCGCGCCGACGCCGGTGAGCTTCAGGTTGCCGGTGGTGGCGTCGATGTTGGCGCCGGAGAACTGGGTCTGCACCGTGCTCAGGGCCGAGTCGCAGCCGGTGATGTTCAGGGTGAACGGGGTCTTGTTGGCAGTGTTGCCCGCCGTGCCAAGCACCGGCGCCAGCACCAGCGGCAGGGTCACGTTCTTGGTGGCCTGCGTGCCGTAGGCCGTGTTCTCGACCTTGCAGGTCTGGCCCACCACCTGGCCGGTGATGTTGATGGTGCCGTCGACGGCCTGGGCGGTCGGGGCGAAGCCGGCGGCGGCCATGACGGCGACCAGCGCAGTGGAAAGCAGGGTCTTGTTCATTGCTTGCGGTGTCCTTGATGAGTGTTGGTTGGTGATGGCTTGTGCTGCTGGCGGAGGCAGGCGGTCGCCTGGGTCGACGGGCCGCGGCCCGGCGCGCGTCGCGCCATGGGAAAGTCCCCCCGGACGATCGACCTGAAGCAATACCCATGCCAAATAATGCGCGTAAACGATTACTTCAGACACTAGGCCGATCACTGCGATGTAGAAATTGAGACAGGACAACGATTACACGCGACGTGTAGGCAATCCCTGACAAATTTCGGCACCGGAAAATGCGAACTGCGTCACTTATCTTGACAAGCATATCACGCGGTTTTTACGAATTTAGTCAAGTCTGCTTGACATGAGGCGGTGCCTTCCCGTACTTTGCGTTTGTCAAGTTTGCTTGACATTTACCGGCAAGGAGAATCGCCATGAACATGGGTCGCATCTGATTTTCCCTTTGCCGGCATCGGGCCCGGCGCTGGACAGCGGTGCTGTCGTGCTGGCCCATGCGACGGCCGTAGCGAACAGCGGGCGAAATTCCAGCCGACGCCGGACGACTTTCCGAAATCGCTCTGCAAGGAGTACGCGATGCCTCGCCTTTCCGACAAGCAGTACCAGCGGCAGTCGATGCTGGCGATGGCGGCATACGTCGCCGTCATGCTGGGGGTCTGGCCGTTGGTGCGCACGGTGACCGGGCTGCCGCTGAAGATGCTGCTGGCGCTGGCGCCGGTGTTGCCGATGCTCTACATGATCGGGCTGATGGCGCGGCGCATCCGCGACAGCGACGAGCTGGAGCAGCGTACGCACCTGATCGCGCTGGGCGCGGCCACGGGCCTGGTGGGTGCGCTCAGCATGATCGGCGGATTTCTCGCGTCGGCCCGGGTCTGGCCTGTGGATGGCACGATCCTGATCTGGGTCTTTCCGGCGCTGATGTTCTGCTACGGCATCACGCGCTGGTGGGTGGCGCGCCGCTATGGCGTGAGTCTGTCCTGCGATGATGAAAGCCGCATGCCGCTGTACCGGCGCTTCCTGCTGATGGCGGCCATGTTGGGCGTGTCCGCGTGGTGGTTCCGGCGATCGCTGGACGACAGCAGCCTGGGCACGCTGTGCGGCATCGCCGTGGGGTTCGCCGTGCTTGGCCTGGTATTCGGCATCGCGCGCTGGCGCCGGCGTCATCCTCATGTCGAGGAGCTGCCGTGAAGATGAACCCGCTGGCCAGGCGCCATCTGCACGAGTTCGTTCCCGCCACGCCCGGCTGCACGATCGCCGATCTCGATCATGTAGCCGGATATGCCGCCTGGGCAGCTGGCGCGGCGCGGGCGGCGGTCACGCGGCGCCATCGATGAACAACCACGTACGCGAACTGCGCGGCGAACAGAGCTGGTCGCAGGCCGATCTGGCCGAGCGGCTGGACGTGTCGCGGCAGACCGTCAACGCGATCGAGACCGGCAAGTACGATCCCAGCCTGCCGCTGGCGTTCAGGATCGCGAAATTGTTTGGCCGTCCGATTGAATCGATTTTCGTACCGGGTGAGGAGTAGGGCATGGCATTGAATGGACGTACCGCGATCCGCATCGGTGCGGTGGTCGTGGGCCTGGGTTTCCTGGCGTGGAACCAGATGCGCAGCAGGGAACCGGCCACGGCACCTGCCGCACCGGCGGTCGCTTCGGTGGTCGCGGCCAAGCCGCAGCCGCCCGCGAAGGCGCCGACCTGGCGGCTGGGTTCGCTGACGCTGACCGCGTGCGAACTGGCGCAGCCGAACAGCGGGCTGAGCACGGCGGCGTGGTGCGCCGAGTTCCCGGTGCCGGAAAACCGCGCCGATCCGCACAGCCGCACGATCAAGCTGAAACTGGCGGTGCTGCGCTCGCGTGCGCAGGTGGCCAGCCCGGACATGCTGGTGTTCCTTGCCGGCGGCCCCGGCCAGGCAGCGACCGACTCGGCGGGCCTGGTGGCGTCCGTGCTGAAGCCGCTGCTGGCGCACCGCCACGTCGTGCTACTGGACCAGCGCGGCACCGGCGGTTCGAATGCGCTCGATTGCAAGGAGTCCGCCGAGACGGTGACGCCTGCCGACGACAGCACGTTCGACGCCGACAAGTTGCGTGCCGCCGCCGCCGACTGCCTGCGGCAGCTGGCCGGCCGTGCCGACCCGCGCTACTACACCACCACGATCGCCACGCAGGACCTGGAGGATGTGCGCAAGGCGCTTGGCTCACCGCCGCTCGACCTGGTCGGCGTGTCGTACGGCACGCGGATGGCGCAGCAGTACCTGAGGCGTTTCCCGGATGCCGTGCGCAGCGTGGTGCTGGACAGCGCGGTGCCGAATTCGCTGGCGCTGGGCGAGGATTTCGCGCGCAACCTGGACGACGCGCTGAAGGCGCAGTTCGCCCGCTGCACCGCCGAACCGGCCTGCAAGAAGCAGTTCGGCGACCCGGACCAGACCCTGTACCAGCTGCGCGATGCGCTGCGCGCGAATCCGCACCAGGTCAGCTTCCGCGACCCGCAGAGCTACCAGACGGTGAAGCGGATGCTGGACGAGGATTCGCTGGCCAGCGTGGTGCGCATGTTCGCCTACACGCCGGCCACCGCCGCGCTGCTGCCGCTGTCGATCGACGCTGCCGCGCATGGCGACGTCGGCCCGCTGCTGGGCCAGGCCAAATTGCTGTCCGGCGAATTGTCCGAGCTGATGGGCAGCGGCATGCAGTACTCGGTGATCTGCAGCGAGGATGCCGACCTGCTTGCGGCGCGGCCGCAGGACGCGCAGACCATCCTGGGTACGCGCATGGTCGACGCTTTGAAAGCGGTCTGCACGGTATGGCCGAAGGGCACGCGTCCGGCCGATTTCCACCAGCCGCTGAAGACAGGCAAGCCGATGCTGCTGCTGGCCGGCCAGTACGACCCGGTGACCCCGCCGCGCTACGCCGACGAGGTGGCGAAAGGCCTGCCGAACGCGCGCGTGCTGGTATTCAAGGGCCAGGCGCACGGCGTGATGGCAGCCGGCTGCGCGCCGCAACTGATCCAGCACTTCGTCGAGAAGCTCGACCCGAAGACGCTGGACGCGAGTTGCCTGGACCGCCTGCAACCCACGCCGATCTTCATCGACTTCAACGGTTCGACCCCTTAAGGAGCGGCGTCATGATCGAGGTAAGGGATTTGCACAAGGCGTTCGGCACGGTGAAAGCCGTCGACGGCGTCGGCTTCACCGCCCGCGACGGCGAGATCACCGGTCTGCTCGGCCCCAACGGCGCGGGCAAGACGACCACCTTGCGCATGCTCTACACGCTGATGACGCCCGATCGCGGCCAGGTGCTGGTGGACGGCATCGACGCGGCGGTCGATCCGCTCGGCGTGCGCCGCCAGCTCGGCGTGCTGCCGGATGCGCGCGGCCTGTACAAGCGGCTTACTGCGCGCGAGAACATCGACTACTTCGGGCGCCTGCACGGCTTGCCGGAGGACCTGCTGGCGAGCCGGCGCGAGGCGCTGGTCAAGGCACTGGAGATGGACGACATCGCCGACCGGCGCACCGAGGGCTTCTCGCAGGGCCAGCGCGTGAAGACCGCGATTGCCCGCGCGCTGGTGCACGACCCGCGCAACGTGATCCTCGACGAGCCGACCAACGGCCTCGACGTGATGGCCACGCGCGCCTTGCGCCAGTTCATGCTGCGGCTGAAGGGCGAAGGCCGCTGCGTGCTGTTTTCCAGCCACATCATGCAGGAGGTCGCCGCGCTGTGCGACCGCATCGTGGTGATCGCGCACGGCCGCGTGGTGGCCGACGAATCGCCGGACACGCTGCGCGCGCAGACCGGCGCGGCCAACCTGGAGGATGCATTCGTGAAGATCATCGGCACCGACGAGGGACTGGCGGCATGAACAAGGCAGCCTCGGAAACCCCGCGTGGCCGCGCCTTCCTCACCGTGTTCCTGAAAGAGGTGAAGGAGAACCTGCGCGACCGCCGTACCCTGATGAGTGCGTTCCTGACCGGCCCGTTGCTGGGGCCGCTGCTGTTCGTGATGCTGATCAACGTCACCCTCAACCGCGAACTGGAGAAGGCCGAAAAGCCGCTGCCGGTGCCGGTGATCGGCGCCGAGTTCGCACCGAACCTGCTCGACGCGCTGAAGGCCGGCGGCGTGGTGCCGGGTGCGGCGGTGGCCGATCCCGAACAGGCCGTGCGCAAGCAGGACGCCGACGTGGTGCTGCGCATCGCCGCCGACTACGGCAAGGCCTGGCGCAAGGGCGAGCCGGTGCAGGTCGAATTGTTCTACGACTCCTCGCAACGCGACGCCAATACCTCGGTGGAGCGGGTGACCAAGCTGGTCGAAGGCTATGCGCGGCAGCAGGGCGCGATGCGACTGGTCGCGCGCGGCATGTCGCCAGGCACGGCGTGGCCGCTGCAGGTGGCCCGGCGCGACCAGGCCACGCCGCAGTCGCGCGCGGTGCTGATGTTCGCGATGCTGCCGTACTTCTTCGTGATCACCATCTTCATGGGCGGCATGTACCTGGCGATCGACCTCACCGCCGGCGAGCGCGAGCGGCAGTCGCTGGAACCGCTGTTCGCCAACCCGGTGGCGCGCTGGAAGATCCTGTGCGGCAAGCTGGCGGCGATCTGCGCGTTCTCCGCCGCCAGCCTGCTGATCACCCTGCTGGCGTTCGCCGTGGTGGGGCAGTTCATTCCCACCGAGAAGATCGGCATGGAGCTGGACCTGGGCCTGCATTTCGCCACTTACGTGTCGCTGCTGATGCTGCCGCTGGTGCTGCTGCTGGCGGCGCTGCAGTCGATGGTGGCCGCGTTCGCGAAGAGCTACCGCGAGGCGCAGACCTACATCTCGCTGCTGATGCTGGTGCCGATCATCCCCAGCGCGGTACTGTCGTTCGTGCCGATCAAGGCGCAGGCGTGGATGTATGCAGTGCCGCTGCTGGGCCAGAACCTCGGCATCATGCAGCTGCTTCGCGGCGACGGCGTCACCGGCGAGCAGCTCGGCTTGTGCCTGGCCGGCAGCCTCGCGGCGGCGCTGCTCGCGGTGCTGGCGACGATCCAGCTGTATCGCTCGGAGAAGCTGGCGATTTCCGTCTGAGGCGTGGCGAAAGGCGACCCCACCCCAACCCCCAACCCTCCCCTGCAGGGGAGGGAGCACAGAACGGCACGGCGCTCAGCGCGGCGGCGCGGTCAATTCGCGGGCGTCGAGATAGCCGTCGCGATTGCGGTCGAGCTTGTGGAACTGGCTGCGCAGGTTGTCCTGGAAGCCGGTCAGCGAGATCGGCCGGCCGCGATGGCCGGGCAGCTCCGCGGTTTCGAGGATGCCGTCGCCGTTGCTGTCCATGCTGCGGAAGCTCCGATCCATGTACGCCAGGTATTCGGTCTCGCTGACCCGGCCGTCGCCATCGCCGTCGAACATCTGCAGGTACTCCGAACGCGTTTCCTGCGCCAGCGCGGCCGCTGCCGCCAGCAACAGCGCCAGCGCGGCGACAAGCCGCACGTTCAGCGGCTGCCGCCGTGGATGCCGATGAACTGCAGGAACTCCGCGCGGGTGCGCGCGTCGTCACGGAAGGTGCCGAGCATCTGGCTGGTCACCATCGACACGCCGCGCTTGTGCACGCCGCGGGTGGTCATGCATTCGTGGCTGGCGTCGACCACCACCGCCACGCCGGCCGGCTGCAGGGTTTCCTGGATGCACTGGGCGATCTGCGCGGTGAGCTTCTCCTGCACCTGGAAGCGGCGCGCGAAGCCTTCCACCACACGGGCCAGCTTGCTGATGCCGACCACCCGGTTGGTCGGCAGGTAGCCGACGTGGGCGCGGCCGATGATCGGCGCCATGTGGTGCTCGCAGTGGCTCTCGAACTCGATGTCGCGCAGCACCACCATCTCGTCGTAGCCGTTCACCTCCTTGAAGGTGCGGCGCAGGTATTCGCCCGGATCGGATTCGTAGCCGGAAAACCAGTCGCGATATGCCTTCACCACCCGCTTGGGCGTGTCCAGCAGGCCTTCGCGCGAAGGGTCTTCGCCGGCCCAGCGCAGCAAGGTGCGCACGGCTTCCTCGGCCTGTTCGCGACTGACGTCGTTCGGATGGGGCTGGTCGCTCATGCGGATACCTTTGGGGTTGCGGGTCGGATCAGTTTAGCGGCAGCGTCAAGCCCGCGCAGGCGCGGGCGTGGTGGGACGCTCAGACTTCCGGGTCGTCGTTCTCGTCCGGCGTGGGCACGTCGTCGCCCAGCAACTGCCGGGTGACTTCGCCGGGCGCAGTTTCCACGCCGCGCAGTTTGCGTTCGATCGCACGGGTGCGCTGGCCGGTCGCGTCGATCTGGTTGCTGGCCTGGTCGAGATTCTTCTTGACCTTGTCCAGTACTGCGCCGAACTTGCCGAACTCGGTCTTGACCGCGCCGAGCAGTTGCCATACCTCGCTGCTGCGTTTCTCGATCGCCAACGTGCGGAAGCCGGCCTTGAGGCTGGTCAGGATCGCTGCCAGCGTGGTCGGTCCGGCGACCGTGATGTGATGGTCGCGCTGCAGCGACTCGAACAGGCCCGGCCGCCGCAGCACCTCGGCGAACAAACCCTCGGTGGGCAGGAACAGGATGGCGAAGTCCACCGTGTGCGGCGGTGCCACGTACTTGCTGCGTATGCGCTTGGCCTCGTCGCGCACGCGCCGCTCCAGTGCGTTGGCGGCGTCCGTGGCGGCTGCGGTGTTGGCGTTTTCCTGGGCCTCCTGCAGGCGCTGGTAGTCCTCGAGCGGAAATTTGGCGTCGATCGGCAGCCACAGCGCGGCACCATCGACGCCGTTGGGCATGTGGATGGCGTATTCGACCCGTGCGTCGGAGTTGGGCACCACGGCCACGTTGACTGCGTACTGGTCGGGCGTCAGGAGCTGTTCGAGCAGCGCTCCGAGCTGGGTTTCACCCAGTACACCGCGCGTCTTCACGTTACCGAGCACGCGCTTCAGGTCACCCACGCCGGTGGCCAGGCTCTGCATTTCGCCAAGGCCGCGTTGCACCGCTTCGAGCCGTTCGGAAACCAGCTTGAAAGACTCGCCCAGGCGGGTTTCGAGGGTGGCGTGCAGCTTCTCGTCGACAGTGGCGCGCATCTGCTCGAGCTTGGCCGCGTTGTCCTGCTGGATCGCGCCGAGCTTGGCTTCCAGCGTGGCGCGCACTTCGCCCATGCGCTTTTCGTGCTCGGTGCTGAGCGCGGCGAAGCGCTGTTGCTGCTGCTCGCCGAAATGGTTGAGCGCGAGCGTGGTTTCCGCACGGCTCTTGCGCGCGTCCTCGGTGAGTTGCTGGGCCAGCGTCTGCAGGCCCTGGCTGGTGCCGTCGGTGAGCGCGGCAAGGCGCTGGCCGAAGCCGTCGATGCGCTCGGCCTGCTGTTGCGACATGCCGTTGAGCTGTTCGCCAAGATGGCCGCGGAAGCGGTCGAAGCCCTGCTGCAGTTCCTCGCGGCCGGCGCGCTGCTCCTCGCGCAGGGTGCGTTCGACGCGGGCGCTGTCGTCTTTCAGGGCGTCCAGCTTCGCGCCCAGGCCGGGGTCGCCGCGCCCGCGCAGCAGCACCGCGACCTGCAACAGCAGCACCAGCGCGGCAAGGATGACGAGGGCGATCAGCAGGGTTTCATTGAGCGGCATGGAACGTTTTCCCGGGTCGATGCATCCAGTGTACGTCGAGCGGTCTCATCGGCTGCGCCTGGATTTCACGTTGCCGCTGCCAGGGCGGTGCATCATGGGCCGATACGTCGGCCTGGGAGAGCGTCATGGAACATGTTCACGATTACCTGATCATCGGCGCCGGCATGGCCGCCGATGCGGCGGCCAAGGCGATCCGCGAGGTCGATGCCGCGGCGAACGTCGGCATCGTCGGCGCCGAGACGCCGCCGCCCTATCAGCGGCCGCCGCTGTCCAAGGCGCTGTGGAAGGGCGACAAGTCGGTGGCCGACATCGACCTGGCCACCGCGCAAGGCGGCGCGACCTTGCACCTGGGCCGCCGCGTCGAATCGTTGGACCGGGTGGCGCGCACCGCGCGCGACGACCGCGGCGACAGCTACCGCTACCGCCGCCTGCTGCTGGCCACCGGCGCCACCCCGCGGCGGCTGCCGTTCGAGGGCGGCGAGCGGATTATCCATTTCCGCACGCTGGACGATTACCAGGCCTTGCGGCGCTACGCCCAGCCCGGCGCCTTCATCGCGGTGATCGGCGGCGGTTTCATCGGCTGCGAACTGGCGGCGTCGCTGTGCAGCCTCGGCTGCAAGGTGACCCTGCTGTTTCCCGGCGAGACGATCGGCGCGGGGCGCTACCCCGATGGCCTGGCGCACTATCTCGACGACTACTACCGCAGCCGCGGCGTGGACGTGCGCAGCGGCGTGCGCGTGCAGGGCAGCAACCCCACCGACGGCGGCGTGGAGCTGGTGCTGTCCGATGGCAGCCTGCTGCGCGTGGAAGCGGCGGTGGCCGGCCTCGGCGTGACGCCGAACACCGCGCTGGCCGAACAGGCCGGCCTTGCCGTCGACGACGGCATCGTGGCCGACGCCCATCTGCGCAGCAGCGATGCGGACATCTGGGCTGCCGGCGACGTGGCCAACTTCTACAACCCGGCGCTGGGCCGGCGGCTGCGGGTGGAGCACGAGGACGCAGCAGTCAGCATGGGCCGCCACGCCGGCCGCGCGATGGCCGGGGTCGCCGGGGAATACACCGCGCTGCCGTTCTTCTATTCCGACCTGTTCGATCTCGGCTACGAAGCGGTCGGCCTGCTGGATACGCGACTGGACGTGGTCGAGGACTGGCGCGAGCCGAACCGCGAGGGCGTGGTGTATTACCTCGAGGCCGGGCGCGTGCGCGGCGTGCTGTTGTGGAACACGTGGGATCAGGTGGATGCCGCGCGCGAGCTGATCGCGCAACCCGGCCCGTTCGACGCCGCCTCGCTGCGCGGGCGGCTGCCGCGTGGTGGCTGATCAATCCACCCGGCAGAACACCGCCTTCAGGTAGCGCCCTTCCGGCACGTCGGTGCGGAACGGGTGGTCGGCGCCGGCGCCGCGCACTTCCAGCACCTGGATTTCGCGGCCGGCGTTGAGCGCCACACGGCGCAGCATTTCCAGGAACTCGCCTTCGCCGACCAGGCCGGTGCACGAGCAGGTCAGCAGCAGGCCGCCGGGCGGGATGATGTCCAGCGCCATGCGGTTCATCGCGAAGTACTTCTTCAGCGCGTCCATCACCTTGCTGCGGTCGCGGGTGAGCTTGGCCGGGTCGAGGATCACCGCGTCGTAGCGCTCGCCGCGCGCCACCGCGGCACGCACCCAGTCGAAGATGTCGGACTGCTCGAACGTGACGGCGACGTTGTTGGCGGCGGCATTGGCGCGGGCGACTTCGAGGATGCCCGCATCCAGATCCACGCCGACCGCCTCGCGCGCGCCGGCGGCCATCGCGTGCACGGCGAAGCCGCCGGCGTTGCAGCACAGGTCGAGCACGCGGCGACCCTTCGCCAGTTCGGCGAAGCGCTTGCGGTTGTCGCGCTGGTCGGCGAAGAAGCCGGTCTTGTGGCCGGAGCCCGGCGCGGCGTGGAAGCGCAGGCCGTGCTCGTGCACCTCGAACGCGGCGGGCACATCGGGGCTGCGGCAGTCGAACGATTCCTGCTTCTGCACGTGCGACTCGGCGAACCAGTACAGCTGCGCGCCGGGGAAGTGCGTCAGCAGGGCGGCGTGGATCGCCTCGCGGAAACGCCACATGCCGGCGGCGAAGTATTCGATCACCAGGATGTCGGCGTAGCGGTCGACGATCAGGCCGGACAGCCCATCGCCCTCGCTGTGCACCACGCGCCAGGCGTCGCTGACGGCATCGAGCTGCAGCCAGTCGCGGCGCAGCTGCACGGCGCGGGCTATGCGTGAAGCGATCCAGTCGGCGTCGATGCTGGCGTCCGGATGCGTGTCGAGCAGGCGCAGCGCGATGCGCGCGTGGCCGTTCCAGAACGCGCGGCCGACGAAGCGGCCCCTCGCGTCGTGCACCTCGACCAGGCTGCCCGGCGGCAACTTCGACTCCGGCTTGTAGATCTGCGCCGACCACACCCACGGGTGGCCGGGGTTGCGATCGGACTTCAGGCGGATGACGGGTAACGCAGCGGGAGTATTCATCCGCGCATGATAGCTGGTGCTTCGCTTATCCCCGGCGGGCAGTGCAGGGGCGAAGCGTTTTCAGCGCAGGCGCAGCACCAGCCACGACAGCAGCGCCAGCAGGTTGATGCCCAGCCGCGACACGGCCGGGCCGGCGACGGCGAGCACGAAACCCTGCGTGCCGAAGTGCCAGTCGATGCCCAGCCGCGGCGCGGCCTGCAAGGTGGCGAACACGTTGACGAAGGCGCCGCTGTGCAGCGCGTAGCTGAAGATCGGCGTGGCGATCAGCGGCAGCTGCAGCAGCTGCGCCCAGCGCGACAGCCGCACGCCGCTCTCGCTGCCTTCCAGCAGCAGCACGCCGGCGACCAGCACGAAGCCGAACAGGAGCAGGCCGATCAGCGCGAGGATGCTGTCGTGGGTCGAGCCCAGCGGCAGCAGGCGGCGCAGCATCACTGCCGCGCCGTACAGGCCGCCGGCGACTTCGAGAATGCCGATCAGGCGAAAGAGAAAATTGCGCACGCGTGGCCCCGTTCAAAAGACGCAAGCTTAGCCGAGCAGGGCCGGCGGGATTTGCGCGGGCGTCTCGATTTTCCGCAGATGGCGACGCGGCTCAGGCGATCAGCACGCCGCGCGCTTCCTCGACGATCGCATGCGGCACGAAGCGGGCGCTGTCCTGGGTGACCAGCGAGCTGTCCTCTCGGATGCCGATGCCGCAGGCGCGGTCGCCGACCACCCAGCTGCCGATCAGCGGGTAGTGGCCGTCGAAAGCGGTCAGCGGGTGGCAGGCCTGGCGGATGCACGGGCCATCGCGGTACGGGCCGTCGGTGCGCAGCTCGCGGCCGTCGTCCAGGTGCATCGCGACGTTGGCGCCTTCGCGCGAATGCAGCGGCTTGCGCACCCAGCCCCGCGGCGGCGCGCCACCGGCGTCGAACTCGGCCGGCAGCAGGTTCGGGTGGCCGCGGTGGGCGTCCCACAGCAGCGGCAGGATGCCCTTGTTGCTCAGCAGCGCCTTCCACGGCGGCTCGATCAACTGCAGGCCGGCACGCGGCAAATGCTGGCCGAACGACTCGCGGAACATGTCCTCCAGCGGGTACAGCTTGAACAGGCAGCCGATCACCTGGTCGTCGAGGTCGGTAAAGCGGCCGTCGGCGGAGACGCCGATGTCCTCGATCGCCAGCGCGCCGCAGTCGACGCCGGCCTGCAGCGCGCAATCGCGCAGGTAGGCCACCGTACCCTGGTCCTCCATCGAGTCGCGCACCGCGGCAAAATGAAACGGCCGCGCGATGCCGCGCGCGATCGTGCCGAACGCTTCCACCAGGGATTCGTAGATCGAATTGAACTGGTCGCTGCCGGCCGGCAGCTGGCCGCGCGCGAGCTGGTCTTCCAGCCATTGCCACTGGAAGAACGCGGCTTCGAACAGCGAGGTCGGGGTGTCGTAGTTCAGCTCGTACAGCTTGGCCGGACCGGTGCCGTCGTAGGCGAAGTCCATGCGGCCGTACAGGTGCGGCTGGCGCTCGCGCCAGCTCTGCGCGATCCAGTCCCGGTACGGTTCCGGAATCGCCAGCTGCTGCATGTGCTGCTCGCTGCCGACGATGCGCTCGACCATGTCCAGCGCCATCGCGTGCAGTTCCTCGCTGGGCGCCTCGATGTCGACCTCGATCTCGCGCAGGCTGAACGCGTAGTACGCCGACTCGTCCCAGTACGGCGCATCGTCGATGGTGTGGAAACCGAAGCCGCACGCGGCGGCCTTGGCGCGCCAGTCGGGGCGCTCGGCCGTGGCGACCCGGCGCATCAGCCGCCGATGCCGCGGCTGCTGCCGGACGTGCCGAAACCGGAACGGCTGACCGTGATCGCGCGGTTCGGCGTGGCGTTGACCGGCACCATCGCGGTACCGGCGCCGCCACGGTAGACGCCGCCGGCGCCGGTGGCCGGGCGCTGCCAGCCGCCATTGCTGTCGCGGAACGCCGGCGCGCTGTTGAAGCCGTTCGCGGCCACGCCGTTGCGCGACATCATCTGCGACAGGAAGAAGCCGGTCATCAGCGGGCCGAAGAACGAATGGCTGGCGCCGTCGTTGCGCTCGGCGCACTTCTCCTTGCCGTAGCTGGCTTCGCATGCCTCGCGGTTGGCGAAGCGCGGCGCGGTGGCCACCGCGTCCTGCTGCGCCTTGGCGAACGCCTGCTGGCAGGTGCTGCTGTCGTTGGTCTGCGCCACGCAGGCCTCGACCGAGGTGTACAGGCCTTCGCGCGACGCGCTTTCGCTGCGGTCGCAGGCGGTCAGCAACAACGGGGCCGTGCTCATCAGCAGCAGGGCGGCGGTGCGGGATCGTTTCATGGACACACTCGGCAAGGTATCCGGCCAAGCATGCCTGCTTGCGCGCGCGGATGAAAGTTCTTGCGGTCGAATGCCGCAGCGACCCCTCATTCCAGCTCGTCGGCCAGTTCGTGCAGGTCGGCGACATGCTGTTCCCACCAGCGCGATTCGGCGGCGAACGGGAAGGCGGCGGGGAACGCCGGGTCGTGCCAGCGCGCGGCGATCCAGCCGGCGTAGTGCAGCTGGCGCATCGCGCGCAATGCGGGAATCAGCGCCAGCTCGGCGTGGTCGAAATCGCGGAACTGCTGGTAGCCCTCGAGCACGGCTTCCATCGCGCGCGCATCGTTCGCCAGCATCCACAGGTCCTGCACCGCCGGGCCGGTGCGCGCGTCGTCGAAGTCGACGAAGTGCGGGCCGGCGTCGGTCCACAGCACGTTGCCCGGGTGGCAGTCGCCGTGCAGGCGCAATTGCCGGACCGGGCCGATGGCCTCCAGGCGTGCGGCGATCGCCGCATCCAGCCGCGCCGCCGCGGCGCGGTAGTTCGTCTGCAGCGAGGCCGGCAGCAGCGACGAGCCGAGTACCGCCTGCATCGGCTGCCGCACCATCGTCTCGCGATCGAGCTGGCCGCGATGGGCAAACGGCGCCCGCGCACCGATCAGGTGCATGCGTGCGATCAGCCGGCCCAGCCACTGCAGTTGGTCGATCGCTTCCAGCTCCGGCGCGCGACCGCCGCGGCGCGGCGTCAAGGCATAACGAAAGCCGGCGTGGTGCAACAGGGTGCGGCCGCCAAAGACGAGCGGCGCCACCACCGGCAGCTCGGCGTCGGCCAGCTCCTGCGCGAAACTGTGTTCCTCGATGATTGCCGCGTCGCTCCAGCGGCCGGGCCGGTAGAACTTCGCGATTACCGGCGCAGAGCCTTCCAGCCCGATCTGCCACACGCGGTTCTCGTAGCTGTTCAGCGCCAGCAGGCGGCCGTCCGGCCACAGGCCGCAGGCGCTCACCGCGTCGAGCACCAGGTCGGGGGTGAGGCTGGCGTACGGCGTGTCGGCTGTCATAAAGTGCCGTGCCTTTTGCGTTTGCCTCCTCTCCCTCCGGGAGAGGATTGGGGTGAGGGCGCGGTTTTTTGCAGAAAAACCGTGTTCAACGCACGCCCATGCCGCGCGCCGGGATCACCGCCATGGTGATGCGCGAGATGCACACCAGCGCGCCCTCTTCGTTCTCGATGCGGATCTCCCACACCTGGGTGGTGCGGCCGATGTGCAGCGCTTTCGCAGTGCCGGTCACCGTGCCGCTGCGCACGCCGCGGATGTGGTTCGCGTTGATGTCCAGGCCCACCGCCAGTTCCTTCTCGGGGTCCAGCGTGAGCATCGCCGCGGTGCTGCCCAGGGTCTCGGCCAGCGCCACCGAGGCGCCGCCGTGCAGCAGGCCGTACGGCTGGTGGGTGCGCCGGTCGACCGGCATGGTGCCCTGCAGCCAGTCGTCGCCGACCGCGGTGATGCGGATGCCCAGCGTCTCCATCATGGTGTTGGCGCTCCAGCCGTTGAGGCGGGCGGGGTCGGCGGGTTGCTTCCAGAGGCTCATCGTTGATTCCTGCGTATCGAGCCTGCATTGTCGATTGCCGCGATCGCAACGACAATGTGCCTGGTGTTCACCGTTACCCTCAAATCTACTGGCCGCCAGTTTCCGGTGGCCCCCGGCGAAACCGTGCTGGAAGCGGCGCAACGCGCGGGCGTGGCGTTGCCGTATTCCTGTCGCGCCGGTGTCTGCGGCAGCTGCAAGGCGACCCTGCTGGAAGGGCGCTGCGAGTACCCGCGCAACCCGCCACTGGCACTGAACGCCAGCGCGCTGGCCCAGCACGCGGTGCTGCTGTGCCAGGCCGTGCCGGCCAGCGACCTGCTGCTGGAGGCGCGCGAGGTCGCCTCGGTGGAGGACATCGCTCGGCGCCAGCTCGGCGTGGTGGTGGCCGACAAGTGGCGGCTGGCGGCGGACGTGACCGGCCTGCGCCTGCAGCCCGATCGCAGCGAGCGCCGGCTGCGGCGGCTGCCGGGCCAGTACCTGGACGTGTTGCTGGAGAATGGCAAACGCCGGCCGTTCTCGATTGCCAATCGCCCGCAGCCGGACGGCACGGTCGAACTGCACGTGCGCCATGTTGCCGGTGGCGGCTTCACCTCATGGGTCGACGATGGGCTCGAGGTCGGCGACCGCCTGCGCGTCGAGGGGCCGCTGGGCACCTTCGTGCCGCGCGAGGATTCCGAGCGGCCGATGATCTTCATGGCCGGCGGCACCGGCTTCGCCCCGGTCAAGGCGATCGTCGAGCACTTCATCGCGCTGGGCACGCGCCGGCGGATGCAGTTGTACTGGGGCGCACGCAGCGCGGCGGACCTGTACCTGCGCGCGCTGGCCGAACACTGGGCGCGTGAAGTGCCGAACCTCGCATTCCATGCGGTGGTGTCCGACCCGGAGCGCGCCGACGGCCTGCGCACGGGGCTGGTGCACGAAGCGGTGCTGGCGGACCAACCCGACCTGTCCGGCCACGACCTGTACATGAGCGGCCCGCCGGCGATGATCGACGCCGGGCATCAGTTGTTCCTCGACGCCGGGTTGCCGGAAGAGCGGCTGTACTACGACTCGTTCGAATACGCGCCGGACGTGCTGGCGGCGATCATCGCCGGGCGCGCCGGCATCCACGACCGCAGAGAAGTGAGTGAAGAGGAGTGAGAGAAAGCCGGCGCCGTGCACGCTTTCTCTCACTCCTCTCCACTTACTTCATGCTATTTGGAGCCCTTGGCGACCGGCAGCTGCGCCGCGTGCCATGCCAGCACGCCGCCGCCCAGCGTATAGACCTTGACGAAGCCGGCCTTGACCAGCCGCTGCGCGGCCTTCAGCGAATTGCCGCGGCCGTCCTTGTCCATCACCACCACCGGCAGCTCCTTCGCCTTGGCCAGGTCCTTGTGTTCCGGGTCGAACTGGCTCATCGCCACGTGCTTCGCGCCGGGCACGTGCATCTTCTCGAACTCGGCGATGGCCGACAGGTCGATCAGCAGCGGGCTTTCGCGGTTGATCAGCTGGGTCAGGCCGGTCGGACTCAATTCCTTGATCTTGCTGAACAGGGTGCTGAGCTGCATGACGATCAACGCCACCAGCAGGACCGCGAACAGGGCCGACAAGGCCACATGGTTGCCGATAAATTCGGGCAGCTTGTGCAGGAAATCGTTCATCGTCAATCCACTGTGCCCTGATGGCATCCGCTCGGGTGAACCGGCGATTATACGGGTATGCCGCGATCGGCGCGGGGCACCCGCCGATCGGGCTGGCGCTCAGTCCTGGGTGATGTCCGGTAGGCCGCTGGTCAGCCACCAGTGCTTGGTCTTCTCGTCGTAGTGCCAGGTCTGGTGGTCGACGATGCTGCGCTCGGACTGGGTGTGGATGTTGACCAGGCTGATCATCGCGGTCTGCTGCACGTCGAAGTCGCCGCTCGGCACCGGGCCGGCGCCGTCGTCGTATTCGCTCACCCGGACCTGCCGGTAGCGCGCCAGTTCCAGCGAACTCAGCGGATGCGCGGCGCGCACCGCGGGGTCGATGAACTGCGCAGCGCTCTGGAAATCGCCCCAGCGCAGTGCGCTGCCGTAAGCCTTGAGCGTGGTGGTCAGCGCGTCGCTGCGGGTCTTGGTGGCGCAGCCGGCCAGCAACAGCACGGACAGCATGACAAGGATGCTCAGGATGCGGCGCATGGTGGTTCCTCCCCGATGGATGCCGCTCATTCTGCCTCAAGCGGAAGCGGGCGACTCAGCCGCGGCGTTTGGCGACGAAGCGTGCGCTCAGGGTGCAGGCGGGCTTGCCGTGCTCGCCGGGCACCACGCAGTCGACACTGATGCGCGCCTTGCCGCGTGCGCCCAACGTGTTGAAGAACGTGTCCCAGCCCGCGTCCATGGCCAGCCGCGCCTCACTGCAGAAGTCCTGCCACAGCGGCGCCAGGTAGCGCACGCGGGATTCGGCCACGAACACGTCGCAGTCGTGGCCGCGCCGGCGCAGCGCCAGTTCCACCAGCGCCCAGCCGCTCAGGGTCATCAGGCTGACCAGGCTGCCGCCGAACGCGCAGCCCTTGTCGTTGACGTTCGGCGCCAGCGGCGCGCGCAGGCTCAGGCTGTCGCCATCGCAGCCGGCCAACTGCAGGTCCATCGCGTGGGCCAGCGGGATTTCGTCGCGGATGAACTGGATCAGTTGCTGCGCGTGCGGTGTTGCGTCGTCGGTCGTGCTCACGTGGTTGGGGGTCCGCGGGGAAGGGAAGACCTCCCAGTGTAGGGCCACCGTTACACTGGGGCCATGACAGTGGCCGGACGCGGTGCGCGGATGCAGCGACAATCCCCTCGGGACAAGCAGGGCTTGCACGGCCGGACCGTGGTGATCACCCGCCCGGCCGGTACCGCGTCGGCGTTGGCGCGCCGGGTGCGCGCGCTCGGCGGCGTGCCGCTGTTGCTGCCGGGCCTGGCCTTGCGCGGCGTGGCGGATGCCGCCGCCGTGCGTGCGGGCTTGCGTGCGGCGCTGACGGCTGAGCTGATCGTCTTCACCAGCCCCGCCGCGGTGCGTTACGCCGCGGCCCTGTTGCCGCTGCAGACGGCGGCGACCGTGCTGGCGGTGGGCCAGGGCACGGCGCGGGCGTTGCGCCGGCATGGCATCGCCGCGCCGCTGGCGCCGCGGCGGCAGGACAGCGAGGGCCTGCTCGAACATCCCGCGCTGCACGCGCTGCGTGGTCGCCGGGCGGCGCTGATCGGGGCGCCCGGCGGCCGCGGCGTGCTGCGCGAACAGCTCGCCGCGCGTGGCGCGCAACTGCACGAGTTGCACGTCTACCGGCGGGTGCCGCCGCGGCTGGACCGGCGCCATGTCGATGCGCTGCTGCAGTTGCCGGCCTCGGCGCAGGTGCTGCTGTCCAGCGCCGAGGCGCTGCACAACCTGCAGCAGTTGCTGCCGCCAGCGGCGTGGACGCGACTGTGCGCGGCGACCGCGGTGGTCAGCAGCGAACGGCTGGCGGCGGCGGCGCGTGCAGCGGGCTTCAGGCGCATCGTTACGGCCGCCTCGGCGTTGTCGGCGGACCTGCTGGCCGCGGCCACACCGGCGCACTGAGCGCTCTTCACGTCCGCCTGCTACGAACGCGGCCGTACGGGCTGCTAGCATGCGCGCATGAGCAACGTAGACAAGCCGAACGCGTCCACCGCGCCCGAGGGCGCCCGTCCCGATTCCGCTGCGCCCGATGCGGTGCTGATCGAACCGTCCGTGCGCGCGACCCGCACCGCGCCCACGCGGCCAGCGCCGCGTCCGCGCGGCGGCGGCAGCCTGGCGCTGGCGGTGCTGCTGGCGCTGATCGCGCTGGGCGCTTCCGGTTATATCGGCTGGCGCCAGTGGCAGCAGGAACAGGGCAGCGCCGCCGACAACCAGAGTGTCGCCAGCCTGCAGCAGCGCGTGGCCACGCTGGAAACCACGCTGACTGCCCTGAGCGACCAGCGCGGCAGCCTGAACCAGCGGCTGGACGATGCGGCCCAGGTCAACCGTTCGCTGCGCGAGGAACTGCTCGGCCAGGCCGAGCGCACGCGCCACCTCGAGGACGCGGTGGCCAAGCTCGCCGAGAAGACGCTGAGCGGCCGCGACGGCATGCTGCTGGACGAGGCCGAATCGCTGCTGCGCATGGCCGGCGAACGCTACACGCTGTTCCATGACGCGCAGGGCGCGGCCGCCGCGTATGCGCTGGCCGACCAGGCTCTGGCGGCGGTCAACGACGGCGCATTCACCGGCCTGCGCCAGAGCGTCAATGCCGAGCGCGAGGCGCTGGCCAAGAGCCAGCCGGCCAGCCAGGCCGGCGCGTTGCAGCAACTGGTGGCGCTGCGCGGCGATCTGGCCGGCCTGCCGCTGAAGCCGCTCGACAGCCATGCCGCGGAGGCCACCGATGCGTGGTCGCGCATCCGCCGCGCGCTGGCCGGCGTGGTCAGCGTGCAGCGCGACGACGGTGCGCCGCTGGCGGTCGCCGACGCACGTTTCGCGCGCGAGCTGGCCGCACTCGACCTGGCCCAGGCGCAGGCTGCATTGCTGGCCTATGACAGCAAGGGCTATGCGGCCGCGCTGCAACGGGTGGATGCCGCGCTGGCCAGCCAGTTCGATGGCCATGCGTCGGCGGTGCAGCAGGCGCGCGAGACCTTGAAGCAGCTCGCCAGCCAGTTGCCGGCGAACGCGCCGGTGCAGCTGGGCGCCGCGTTGACCGAACTGCGCAGCCTGCGCGCGGTGCATGCGCTCAGTCCTGCCCCGGCCAGTTCCGCGGCGCCGGGCGGGGCCCGGCCATGAGGCTCTGGTACGGGATCGGGTTGCTGGTGGTCGCCGCCGCGCTGGCCGCGTTCGGTTGGCACTGGGTGGCTGAGGATCCCGGCTATGTGCTGCTGCGCCTGCGCGGCTGGCGGGTGGAGACCACGGTGGTCGCGGCGCTGGTCATCCTGCTCTTGGCATGGGCGCTGCTCACCGTGTTGTGGCGGCTGGCGCGCTGGCCGTTCGGCGCGTTCTCGCGGCGGCACCGGCGGCTCAGCCGGCAGCGTCTTGGCGCCGGCCTGATCGCCCTGATGGAAGGCCGCCACGGCGACGCCGAGCGCGACCTCAACCGCGCCTCGCGACTGGACAGCCTGCGCGGCCCGGCCTTGCTGGCCTCGGCCGAGGCGGCTTCGCGCCGCGGCGAACACGGTCGCGCGCTGGAGGCGCTGGACCAGGCCGCGCAATCCGCGCCGCAAGCGGCCCGCGTGCTGCGCGCCCGCGTGCTGCGCCGCGAGGGCAAGTCGGCCGAAGCGCTGGCGCTGCTGGTGCCCGAAGCCGACAAGGGCACGCTGACCCCGGGCGGCTGGCGCGAGCTGGTGCAAGCGGCCATGGCCAACGGCGACATCCGGCGCGCCCGCGAAGCGCTGGCGCCGCTGCAGAAGAGCGGCGCGCTGGGCAACCGCGCCTATGCCGCGCTGGAAGCGCAGGTGCTGGCCGCCGCCATCCAGGCCGTCGCGGACGGCGCCAGCCTCAACGCACTGTGGTCGCAGCTGCCGAAGACGCAGCGCCGCGTGCCCGCGGTGATCGACGCCTACGCGCGCCGCGCAGCCGCGTTCGGGTTGACCCTGCCGGCGATGGACGAAGTGGAATCCGCGCTGCGCCGCGAGTGGTCGCCGCTCTTGATCGAAACCTACGGCACCCTGGCCGGCGGCGACGTCGAGGCGCGCCTGCGCCGCGCCGAAGGCTGGCTCGACGCGCATCCGAACGACGCGAACCTGCTGCTCACGCTCGGCCGCATGTGCGTGCGGCTGAAACTGTGGGGCAAGGCGCGGCAGTACCTGCAACGCTCGCTGGCGCTGGCCCCAGGCACGGCCGCATGGGAAGCCCTGGGCGACACGTTCGCCGGCCAGGGCGATGCGGAACAGGCGCAGCGCTGCTATCGCAATGCACTGGCATCCGCTCGCGGCGACGCAGTCACGCCACTGGCGCAGACGGCCAACCCCCTGCAACCCGACACGCAGCCGATCGCGATCGAGGAGCGCGACGTGCACGGCGTGCCGCGGTTGCCGGGGTGAGTGCGGCCCCAGGCATCAGCGATTTTCAGGGGAAGATTCGATGCACAAGATGATCAAGGTCATCCTGCTTACTTTGCCGATCTCAGGTTGCGCAACTTCGTCTCCTTCGCCTGATCCGATGGCGCGAAAGGTTGCAGCGTTGGTGGACCGAGCCACAAGCCCGCGCATGGAGATGGAAGCGTTCGAACAATTGGAGTCCCTGGGGTCGGATGCGGCTCCATACATCGTTCATCATCTTGGCGATATGCGGCCTTTGCCGATCAAGCAAATTGAACTCGCGAACGGATCTTCCGGTGCCTTCGAAGGAATTCGTCACTACGCGCCGGAGGTTGTCCACGACGCCCTGTCCGCAATCTTGAATCAGGTCACCGGGATGAGCTTCGAGTTTGTCTACAACGGAGCCACTTCGGAAACGCGGGAAATGGATAGGGCGCGCTGGCAGGCGTGGTGCGTCAGAGCCTATCCCGCGAAAGCCCTGGTCTGCAGCGGCGGTTAGCACCTGAAGTCATTGTCTCGGTTTCATGACCCGTCGGGGCGGGTCTTGATTTCACCGCGTGCAGGCATGGTTCGATTGGCGATCAGCCGGAGGATACAGTCCTACAACGGGGTCAGGTTGGCGTACGCCGCCACCAGCCACTTGCTGCCGGCGGCTTCGAAGTTCACCTGCAGGCGGGTATGCGCGCCGCTGCCTTCGGCGCTGATCACCACGCCTTCGCCGAAGCTGGGATGGCTGACACGTTGGCCGAGTTTCACCGGCAGCGATTCCTCCAGCGACGGCGAGACCTCGTGCGGCCGGCCGGCGTACAGCGGACGGGTGACGTGCACGCGCGGGCGTACCTCGTCGATCAGTTCGGCCGGCATCTCGCCGAGGAAGCGCGACGGCCGCGCCAGCATCTCGGCGCCGTGCATGCGGCGCGATTCGGCATGCGTGACGACGAGTTTCTCGCGGGCGCGGGTGATGCCGACGTAGGCGAGCCGGCGCTCCTCCTCCAGCCGTCCTTCGTCGTCGACCGAGCGCTGGCTGGGGAACAGGCCTTCCTCCATGCCGACCAGGAACACCACCGGGAACTCCAGTCCCTTGGCCGAGTGCAGCGTCATCAGTTGCACGCAGTCGTCCCAGGCCTCGCCCTGGTTCTCGCCCGCTTCCAGCGCGGCGTGCGACAGGAACGCGGAGAGTTCGCCGAGGCCGGCGTCGATGTCCTCGGCGGTGCGCTCGAAGCGGCTGGCCACGTTGACCAGCTCGTCCAGGTTCTCCACCCGCGATTCGGCGTTGCCGCGACTGTCCTTCTCGTAGAAGTCGCGCAGGCCGGTGTGGGTGATCGCGTGGTCGATCTGTTCGGCGAGGGTCAGTTCGCAGCTGCTCCCCTCTCCCGCCGGGAGAGGGGTTGGGGGTGAGGGTTCGGGCGGAGCGAGAGTGGTCGGCACATCCGTACCCTCGCCCCCAACCCTCTCCCGGGGGGAGAGGGGCTTGAAGGCGCGCGCCATTTCGTCGATCAGCGCGAGGAACGCCTTCACCGCGTTCTTCGCCCGCCCGGCCAGCTCGCTGCCGCTGCTCAATTCGGAGAGCGCGGCTTCCCACATCGAAGTGTTCTCGCCGCGGGCACGGCGGCGCAGCGCGTCCAGCGTGCGCTCGCCGATGCCGCGCGGCGGCGTGTTCACCGCGCGCTCGAACGCGGCGTCGTCGTGCCGGTTCGCGGTGAGCCGCAGGTAGGCCAGCGCGTCCTTGACTTCGGCCCGTTCGAAGAAACGCTGGCCGCCGTAGACGCGGTACTTGATGTTGCGCTGGACCAGCTGCTCCTCGAAGTTGCGCGACTGCGCGTTCGAGCGGTACAGGATCGCGCAATCCTTCGCCTGGCCGTGCTCGTCGATGTATTCGCGGATGCGCTCGATCACGAAGCGCGCCTCGTCCTGCTCGTTGTAGGCGGCGTACAGCGCGATGCGTTCGCCGTCCTCGCCGGCCGTCCACAGCTCCTTGCCGAGGCGGCTGCCGTTGCGCTGGATCACGCTGTTGGCGGCCTTCAGGATGGTCGAGGTGGAGCGGTAGTTCTGTTCCAGCTTGATCGTGCGCGCGCCGGGGAAGTCGCGCAGGAACTGCGCCATGTTCTCGACCTTGGCGCCGCGCCAG
This sequence comes from Rhodanobacter sp. LX-99, assembly GCF_018599185.1. NCBI lineage: Bacteria > Pseudomonadati > Pseudomonadota > Gammaproteobacteria > Lysobacterales > Rhodanobacteraceae > Rhodanobacter > Rhodanobacter sp. LX-99. Next base: position 2,238,656 of record NZ_JAHFVL010000001.1, read on the forward strand.
CCGTAGATCGACTGGTCGTCGTCGCCGACCGCGAAGACCTTCCCGGTAGCGCCGGCGAGCACGCGGATCCACGCGTACTGCAGCGTGTTGGTGTCCTGGAATTCGTCGATCAGCAGGTGCCGCCAGCGCTGCTGGTAGTGCTCCAGCACGGCCGGGTTCTTCAGCCACAGCTCGTGCGCGCGCAACAGCAGTTCGCCGAAGTCGACCAGGCCGGCGCGGCGGCAGGCGTCCTCGTAGGCCTTGTAGATGTTCACGAAGGTGTGCGTGACCGGATGGTCGCGATGCTCGATGCCGTCCGGCCGCTTGCCCTCGTCCTTCCAGTTATTGATCTGCCAGCAGGCCTGGCGCGGCGGATATTTCGCGTCGTCCAGGCCCAGCCCGGCTACCACGCGCTTGACCAGCCGCAGCTGGTCGTCCGAATCGAGGATCTGGAACGTTTCCGGCAGCCCCGCCTCGCGCCAGTGCCGGCGCAGCAGGCGATGGGCGATGCCGTGGAAGGTGCCCACGGTGAGGCCCTGGGTGCCGCCGGGGATCAGCGCTTCCAGCCGCGCGCGCATCTCGCCGGCGGCCTTGTTGGTGAAGGTGACGGCGAGGATCGCCCACGGCGGCACGCGCTCGGCCTGGGTCAGCCAGCCGATGCGGTGGGTCAGCACGCGGGTCTTGCCGGAGCCGGCGCCGGCAAGCACCAGGTAGTGGCCGGGTGGGGCGCAGACGGCTTCGCGCTGGGCTTCGTTGAGCGGGTCGATCAGGTACGAGACATCCATCGCGCCCATTGTAGTGGGCGCAGACGAAAACCGCCGCGGGAGCGGCGGTTTTCGGAGCGGCGGGTGCGGCTCAGCGCTTCTTGCTGGCGATGCCGCCGACGATCAGCAGGCCGCCGACCACGATGCCGGCGATGCCGATCCACGGGGGCACGGACTTGGTGTGGGTGGCTTCGATCTTGGCGGAACCCAGCTGGGCCAGGGTCTCGGTCTGCTTGTAGCTGCCGTTGCCTGCGACGACCCAGATGCCGGCGACCAGCAGGATGATGCCGGCGATGAAAAGTCCTGCGCGCATGGATGTTCCCCTCGGTGGATGTGGATCGAGTATGCCGGGTGCCGTCGTGCATGGAATGTACAGGCCGCGCGGGTCGCGGGCAAAAAAAGCCCCGGAGGCTAGGGGGAGCCTCCGGGGCGGGGGCAGACGCGAAGACCCAGGGGAGAGGTTCGCGCCTGTGGCGGCTCAGGGAGGTGAGCTCGCCGCGGATGCCGTTGCGTGCATCCGTAGTGTTAGTGCGTGATTTGCGGAGAAAGTTGCACGATTTCCAAAGAAATTTACAGACGATTCATTCTCATGGAAAGTTAACCACCAAGTCGTTGTTGCGCAGAGGGTATTGCCCGGCTCGCGTTCAATGCGCCTCGTCCCAGTTCGCGCCCACGCCCACATCGACCAGCAGCGGCACCGCCAGTTCCGCCGCGCCGGACATCCGTTCGACGACGGCGGCGCGCACCACATCGACCGCGTCGGCGCGCACCTCGAACACCAGTTCGTCGTGCACCTGCATCAGCATGTGGGCGTCGTCGCGGTCTTTCAGCCACGCCGCCACGGCGATCATCGCGCGCTTGATGATGTCGGCGGCGCTGCCCTGCATCGGCGCGTTCACCGCGGCGCGCTCGGCGCCCTGGCGCAGGCCCTGGTTGCGCGAGGTGAGGTTTTCCAGGTACAGCCGGCGGCCGAAGATGGTTTCCACGTAACCGTCGCGATGGGCCTGTTCGCGGGTGGCTTCCATGAACGCGTGCACGCCCGGATAGCGGGCGAAGTAGCGCGCCATGTAGTCGCCGGCTTCGCCGCGGTCGACGCCGAGCTGGCGCGCCAGGCCGAACGCGCTCATGCCGTACATCAGGCCGAAGTTGATCGCCTTGGCGGCGCGGCGCTGGTTGGCGCTGACTTCCTCGGGTTTCAGGCCGAACACTTCGGCGGCGGTGGCACGGTGGATGTCGCCGCCTTCGTGGAACGCCCTGAGCAGGCCTTCGTCACCGGACAGGTGGGCCATGATGCGCAGTTCGATCTGCGAATAGTCCGCCGCCAGCACCTGCCAACCCGGTGGCGCGATGAAGGCCTGGCGGATGCGCCGGCCTTCCTCGGTGCGTACCGGGATGTTCTGCAGGTTCGGATCGGACGAAGAGATTCGCCCGGTCGCCACCGAGCCCTGGTGGTAGCTGGTGTGCACGCGCCCGGTGCGCGGGTTGACGATGCCGGAGAGTTTGTCGGTGTAGGTGGAGCGCAGCTTGGCCAGGCCGCGGTAGTCGAGGATCAGCCGCGGCAGTTCGTGGCTGTCGGCGATCGCTTCCAGCGCTTCCTCGTTGGTCGACGGCTGGCCGGTCGGCGTCTTCAACTTCGCCTGCAGGCCGAGTTCGTCGAACAGCACCGCCTGCAGCTGCTTCGGCGAGTCGAGGTTGAACTCGCGCCCGGCCAGCGCATACGACTGCTGCTGCAGTTCCAGCATGCGCTTGCCCAGTTGCTGGCTCTGCCGGCGCAGCTCGTCGCCGTCGATCAGCACCCCGCGCTGCTCCATCGCGGCCAGCACCGGCATCAGCGGAATCTCGATGTCCTCGTAGACCCTGCGCAGGGCCGGCACGCTCTCGAGCTTGGGCCACAGCGCCAGGTGCAGGCGCAGGGTGATGTCCGAATCCTCGGCGGCGTAGCGGCAGGCGGTGTCCAGGTCCACCTGCGAAAACGAGATCTGCTTCGCGCCCTTGCCGGCGACCTGCTCGTACTTCACCGTGTCGTAGCCGAGGTACTTCTTCGCCAGCGAATCCATGTCGTGGCGCGTGGCGGTGGCGTTCCACACGTAGGATTCCAGCATCGAATCGTGCTTCAGGCCCTGCACCACGATGCCGTAGTTGGACAGGATGTTGATGTCGTATTTCGCGTGCTGGCCGAGCTTGGGCCGGGATGGATCCTCGAACACGGGCTTCAGCGCGGCGAGCACGGCGTCACGGTCGAGCTGCTTCGGTGCGCCGGGATAATCGTGGCCGAGCGGGATGTAGCAGGCCTTGTCCGGCTCCACCGCGAAGCTGATGCCGACGATGTCCGCGCGCATCGCGTCGATGCTGGTGGTTTCGGTGTCGAACGCGATCAGCTCGGCGCGGCGCAGTTTTCCCAGCCAGGCGTCGAGCTGCGCCTGCGTGGTGACCAGCTCGTATTCGCCGGCAGCGGACAGGGCGGCGTCAATGACCGCGACGGGCCCTGCCGGAACGGCCGGCTCGGCGGGGAGGGTTTCTCCCGGCTGCGGTTCCACGATTCCCGTTGCCTGCTCCGCGGCATCCAGGTCCTTCAGCGCGGCCTTGAACTCGTAGCGCGTATACAGCTCGCGCAACTGCGCGGTGTCGGCGACGCGCTGGGCCAGGTCGGTGGGGCCGAACTCCAGCGGCACGTCGGTCTTGATCGTCGCCAGCTGGCGTGACAGCGGCAGTTGCGGCAGCGCGGCGCGCAGGCTTTCGCCGATTTTGCCGCCGACCTTGTCGGCGTTCGCGATCACGCCGTCCAGCGTGGCGTACTCGGCCAGCCACTTGGCGGCGGTCTTGGGCCCGCACTTGGGCACGCCCGGGATGTTGTCGATGGCGTCGCCGGTGAGGCTGAGGAAGTCGATGATCTGCTCCGGCCACACGCCGAACTTTTCCATCACGCCGTCGCGGTCCATCACCGTGTTGCTCATGGTGTTGACCAGGGTGACGTGCGGACTCACCAGCTGCGCCATGTCCTTGTCGCCGGTGGAGACCAGCACATCGATGCCGAGTGCCTGTGCCTGCACCGCCAGCGTGCCGATCACGTCGTCGGCTTCGACGCCGGGCACGCACAGGATCGGAAAGCCGAGTGCGCCGACGATGGCCAGCATCGGCTCGACCTGCGAGCGCAGATCGTCCGGCATGGGCGGGCGGTTCGCCTTGTACTGGGCGTACAACGTGTCGCGAAAGGTCGGGCCGGGCGCATCGCCGACGAAGGCCAGGTAATCCGGCTTGGCCTTCAGCGTGGCGCGCAGCATGTTGACCACGCCGAACAGCGCGCCGGTGGGCTCGCCGCGGGCGTTGCTCAGAGGCGGCAGCGCGTGGAACGCGCGGTACAGGTAAGAGGAGCCGTCGATCAGGATGAGTTTGGGCATTCCCCATTCTCGCATGCACGGCGAAACGTCGCGCTTCACGAAAGCCCGGCAAGGGCGCTGTTATGCTGCGCTCCCCGAACGAGGTTGCCGCCATGAAAACCGCCGCCTTGCTGGTTGCCGCCAGCGTCCTGTTCACATCGAGTGTGTTGGCGCAGTCCGCCCCGTCGACGAACGTACCGCCGCCGCCCGGGATCAACGACCCGGGCGTGAAAGCAGCGGAGCTGCCGTCCAAGCCGGCGGCGAGGCGGCCTGCCCACGCCGCGCCGCACTCGTCCGCGCAGCCGCTGAACCTGAAGCCGCAGGCGCTGCCCGCGATGCACGACGAAGGCAGCGTGCAGACCAGCCGCGACCAGCCGGCGCCGGAAGTGCGGATCCGCCAGGAAGGCGACAACAGCATCCAGGAATACAGCCGCAACGGCCGCGTCTACATGGTGGTGATCACCCCGAAGAGCGGCATCGCGCAGACCTACATGGTCGATCCGCAGGGCCGGCTGGTCGACGAACACGGCATGAAGCCGGTCGGGCCGGTGATGTACAAGGTGCTGGAATGGGGCAAGAGCCGGCCACCCGCCGAGGGTTCGAGCGAAACGGCACCGGCGAGCAGCAACGGCCACTGAGCCACGTGCCGAAGCGCGTCGTCGGCACCGTACCGACGACGTCGGGCCGTATCCAGGCGGAGGGCGGCGTGATGCAACTGCGTGAAAGCTGGCTGCTGTTTGCGTTGGGTTCGGCGCTGTTCGCGGCGCTGACCGCGCTGTTCGGCAAGCTCGGCGTGGCCGGCATCAATTCCAACCTCGCCACCTTCATCCGCACCATCGTGATCCTGCTCGTCACCGCCGGCATCCTCAGCCTGCGCAACGAGTGGGCCAAGCCCATGGGGCTGCCGCTGCACAGCTGGCTGTTCCTGGTGCTGTCCGGCATCGCCACCGGACTGTCGTGGCTGTGCTACTACCGTGCGCTGCAGCTGGGGCCGGTGAGCAAGGTGGCGCCGATCGACAAGCTCAGCGTGGCGCTGGCGATCCTGCTGGGCCTGCTGTTCCTGGGCGAACAGCCGAGCTGGCCGCTGCTGGTCGGCGGCGCGCTGATCGTGGCCGGCGCGATGGTGATCGCGCTGTTCTGAACAGGCTCTAGGCCGGGTCGTCCAGTTCCGGGTAGTGGCGGAAGATGCCGCTCTCGTTGAACGGCAGCCGCCGCGGCGACGCCAGGTAGGCGGCGATGCGCGGCCGTTGCGCCACCCGTTGTTTCAGCGCATGCAGCAGCGGCAGCCCGTGCCCGAGGCGCCGCATGGCGCGCGGAAACGCGTACTCCAGCCCGCTCATCAGCTGGAACAGCGAAAGATCGACGTAGGAATGTCCGTGCACGGCATGCTGGCCGCCGCCGCGTTCCAGCACCTGCTCGAAATAGTCCAGGTACTTCGGCAGCCGCGTCCCGCGCAGGTCGGCCGCACGGCGCAGCGCTTCGACGCGCTGGTCCTCGTAGTACAGGCTGCCGGCGATCGGGTGGTGCGAGTCGTGCACCTCGGCGACGAGGTCGCTGATGGTCAGCTGCAGCTGGTGCGCGTACAAGCGCCGGCTCTCGCTCTCCGGCACCAGGCCGAGCGGCGGGCCGAGGTACTGCAGGATATTGGCGGTCTGTGCGATCAGCAGCCGGCCGGCCTTGAGGAACGGCGGCGCGAACGGCAGCGCGCCTTCGTGGACGCCATCGAGGTAACGCACGATGGCGTCGTCGCCCTGTATGCGCGCCACGTCGTCGTAGTCGGCGCCGGCATCTTCCAGCGCCAGCCGCACGAATTCGCCGCGGCCCTGGATGCCGGTCCAGTAATACAGCTCGTAATGCATGGCAGCCTCCGGATCGAAGGATGGATGCCGAGCGTGCGCCTCTGCAGGCCGGGACTCAATGCCGGAAGTGGCGCATCCCGGTGAATACCATCGCCATGTCGTGCTCGTCGGCGGCGGCGATCACTTCGGCGTCGCGCATCGAGCCACCGGGCTGGATCACCGCGCTGATGCCCGCTTCGGCGGCCGCATCGATGCCGTCGCGGAACGGGAAGAACGCATCGCTGGCCATCACCGAGCCGCGCACCTCGAGCTTCTCGTCGGCCGCCTTGATGCCGGCGATCTTCGCGCTGTAGACGCGGCTCATCTGGCCGGCGCCGATGCCGATGGTCTGGCGGTTGTGCGCGTAGACGATGGCGTTGGACTTGACGAACTTGGCCACCTTCCAGGCGAAGATCAGGTCGTGGATCTGCGCCTCGGTGGGCGCGCGGCGGGTGACCACCTTGAGGTCTTCGGCCGTGATCATGCCGGTGTCGGCGCTCTGGATCAGCAGGCCGGAGCCGACGCGCTTGGAACTGTTGCCGGGGTGCGCGGCCAGCAGGTTGCCACGCTCTGGATCGGCGCCCGCCGGCAGCGGGATCACCAGCACGCGCACGTTGCCCTTCTTCGTGAACGCCTTCAGCGCGTCGTCCGCGTAGCCCGGCGCCAGCACCACCTCGACGAACTGGCGCTCGACGATCGCGCGTGCGGTGGCGCCGTCGACCTCGCGGTTGAACGCTATGATGCCGCCGAAGGCCGAGGTGGGATCGGTCTGGAAGGCGAGGTCGTAGGCCTTGCCGATGCCGTCCAGGCTCACCGCCACGCCGCATGGGTTGGCGTGCTTGACGATCACGCAGGCCGGCTTCTTGAAGCTGCGCACGCACTCCCACGCCGCGTCGGCATCGGCGATGTTGTTGAACGACAGCTCCTTGCCCTGCAGCTGGCGGAAGGTGGCCAGCGTGCCCGGCGCCGGGTACAGGTCGCGGTAGAACGCCGCCTGCTGGTGCGGGTTCTCGCCGTAGCGCAGGTCCATCAGCTTCACGAAGCGGCCGTTGACCTGGCCCGGGAAGGTGGCGTGGCCGGCGATCGCGTCCTGCGCATCGTTGAGCTCCAGTCCGGACAGGTAGTCGCTGATCGCGCCGTCGTAGCTGGATACGTTGTTGAACGCGGCCACGGCCAGCTTGAAGCGGGTCGCGCGGGTGAGGCCGCCGTGCTGTTCGATCTCGGCCAGCGCATCGGCGTATTGGTCCGGCGAGGTGAGTACGCCGACGTCGCTCCAGTTCTTCGCCGCCGAGCGCAGCATCGCCGGGCCGCCGATGTCGATGTTCTCGATCGCCTGCTCGAGCGTGCAACCGGGTTTCGCCACGGTGGCTTCGAACGGATACAGGTTCAGCACCAGCAGGTCGATCGGCGCGATGCCGAGTTCGGCCATCACGGCATCGTCAGTACCGCGGCGGCCGAGCAGGCCGCCATGCACCTTCGGGTGCAGCGTCTTCACGCGGCCGTCCATGATCTCGGGAAAACCGGTGAGGTCGCTGACCTCGGTGACCGCGATGCCGGCCTCGCGCAGCGCCTTTGCGCTGCCGCCGGTGGAGAGCAGCTCGATGCCCTTGGCGGCGAGGCGCCGACCCAGATCGATCAGGCCGGCCTTGTCGGAGACGCTGAGCAGGGCACGACGGACCGGGACGAGCTGGGGAGCGGACATGAGCGGGTTTCCAGGAGGGGAAAGCCGCTTATTATAGCCGCCCGGATGGTGGGTGGCTTTCGTACGAATCCGCGGGATGGGTTACAGCAGGCCGTGCGCGGCCAGCTTCTTGCGCAAGGTGGCGCGGTTGATGCCCAGCGCGCTGGCGGCGCGGCTCTGGTTGCCGTCGTGGAAGGCCAGCACTTCGCGCAGCAGCGGTACTTCGACCTCGCGCAGCACCAGCGCATGCAGGCCCTCGGAACATTCGGTGTCGCCGATGTCGGCAAGGTAGCGGCGCACCGTGCGGGTGACACATTCGCTCAGCGCGCTTTGGCCTTGGGAGCTGGCGCCAGACGAGCCTGCGCTTTGCGACGAGGTCTGTTTTGCGGCCTCGGCGGCAGGCAGTCTTACGGCATTCACGGGCATCTTCCCTCACGTACGAAGCGACGACTGCATAGGCCGCTGCTCATGGTTATGACTGATCTTGCAGGTCGCGGCGTGTATCGCATGCCGTCCGGCATGCCAGCGCGAGGGATCGAGTCTACCCGCGCGGGCGGATAATTTTAAGTACCGCAGGCGTCGTTATTCGAAACCGATCTCGAACGCCACCGCCTTGTCGCCCGGGTCTTCCACTTCCAGCAGCAGCACGGCGCTGCCGCCCGGCGCCAGGCCATGGCGCAGGATGGTGGCGTCGTCCAGGTACTCGGCCGGCTGCAGCCGGCGCATCGCGATGCGCTGGCCCTGGGCGTTCGACAAGGTGATCGTCAGCACCGGGTAGGGCTGCGTGAACGTGGCGTCGTTGCGCACGCTGGCGCTGATCATCAGCGCGCCGGCGACGCTGGGGTGCGCCTGCACGTTGCTGGCCAGCAGGCGCAGCTGCTGCGGCGCAGAAACCAGCGGCAGCTCGCAGCCGAGCACGCCACAGCTGCCGCGCAGCCAGCCGCCCACGGCGGGGTTGCGGATCAGGTCGTCGCGCTTGGCCCAGGCCAGCTGGAGGGCGAGCAGCAGCGCGAGCAGTAGGCATGCCACGACCCACGGCCAGCGCCGTTCGCCGGACGGGCGCAGGTGCCGCCGGCGTTCGCGTCGGGCCGATCGTTCACGCGGACGGGTTTGTGGTTCGCGGGCGAAACGCGGCGCGAAGACCAGTTGCGAGAAGTCCTCGACGGCCGGCCTGGGCGCCGCCGTCGTCACCATCTCGTCGGCAACCGCCACCGCCGGCGGATCGGGCCGCGGCCGGTAGACCACCAGGTCGAGCAGTGGCGGCTCGAACGCGGGTTCGTTGACCGGCAGTTCGGCGAACGGTTCCGGCGGCAACTGCTCGGCGAGCGTGGCGAGGCTGTCGAAGCTGGCCCCGCAATGTCCGCACACGACATGGCCGTGCGCTTTCGCTAGCGTCTGCGCATCCAGCGAAAACACGGACAGGCATTCGGGACATTGTGTGTACATGCAGGCCGCTTTGAACCGGTGTCCGGCAAGCTTAGCAGGGTGATCGCGCGGGCAAGCCGATGATCCGGTGACCTCAGCTGCGGCGACGGCCGCTGATGCGCACCCAGTCCTCGCGGCTGTCCACGCGCAACTCGTCGAACCATTCGGCGTAGCGCTGCAGCAGCTCATCCTGCTGGCCGGCGAGGATGCCGGAGATCGCGAACGGCGCGCCGGGTTTCGCCGCGGCGGCGAAGGTGGGCGCCAGCTCGCCGAGCGGGCCGGCGAGGATGTTGGCGATGAATACGTCCGCCGCTTCGGCAACCACGTCTTCGGGCAGGAACAGCGCAAGCCGGCCGGCCACGTCGTTGCGTTCGGCGTTGTCGGCCGAGGCGGTGAGCGCCTGCGGGTCGTTGTCGACGCCGATGGCGCTGGCCGCGCCGAGCTTCAGCGCGGCGATCGCCAGGATGCCGGAGCCGCAGCCGTAGTCGGTGACGGTCTTGCCGGCGAGGTCGAGGCCGTCCAGCCATTCCAGGCACAGCGCGGTGGTCGGGTGGGTGCCGCTGCCGAAGGCGAGGCCGGGATCGAGGCGCACCACGACGAGCTCATCGCCGGCCGGCGGCTCGATGTTCCACGGATAGATCCACAGCCGGCGGCCGAACGGCATCGGCTTGAACTGGTCCATCCATGCGCGCTCCCAGTCCTGGTCGGCGACCTCGGCGAAGCTCAGCTGGTCGGGTTCCAGCCATGGCAGTAGCTCGCCCAGCGCGGCGCTGAGGCCGCGCCGGTCGGCGTGCTCGTCGAACAGCGCATGCAGGGTGATCGTCGGCCACAACGGCAGTTCGCCGACGCCCGGCTCGAAGATCGCCTGCTCGTCCGGCGTCTCCGCATCGGCGTCCTGCAGGGTGATAGACAGCGCGCCGAGATCGTCCAGCGCTTCCTCCGCGCCAGGCTGCTGCTCGGTGCGGACGATCAGGGAGAGTTCAAGGAATGGCATGGGCGAGGAACGAATGATGAGGAGTGAGAAGGGCGGGTGGTGGCGCGCTTACGTGCCTCTCACTGCTCTCCGCCCGTCGCCGCATTCTTTTCCTTCTGCTCGGCCATCCGCTTCTCGAGGTAGTGGATGTTCTGGCCGCCATGCTGGAAACCGGCATCGGCCATGATCCGCTGCTGCAGCGGGATGTTGCACTTGACGCCCTCGATCACCGTCTCGGCCAGGGCCAGGCGCATGCGCGCGATCGCGGTGTCGCGGTCGGGGCCGTGCACGATCAGCTTGCCGATCATCGAATCGTAGTTCGGCGGGATGCGGTAGCCGTCGTACAGGTGCGTGTCCACGCGCACGCCGGGGCCGCCGGGCGCCTCGAAGCGCTTGACCGTGCCGGGGCTGGGCATGAAGGTGTCCGGATCCTCGGCGTTGATGCGGCACTCGATCGCGTGGCCTTGCACGACGATGTCCTCCTGCCTGAGCGTGAGCTTCTCGCCGCCGGCGATCAGCAGCTGCTCGCGCACCAGGTCGACACCGGTGATCCACTCGGTCACCGGATGCTCGACCTGGATGCGGGTGTTCATCTCGATGAAGTAGAAGCGGCCGTTCTCGTACAGGAACTCGAACGTGCCGGCGCCGCGGTAGTTGATGCGCAGGCAGGCGTCGACGCAGACCTTGCCGATCGCCGCGCGCTGCTCCGGCGTGATGCCCGGCGCCGGCGCTTCCTCGACCACTTTCTGGTGGCGGCGCTGCATCGAGCAGTCGCGTTCGCCCAGGTGGATCGCGTTGCCCTGGCCATCGGCGAGCACCTGGATTTCCACGTGGCGCGGATTCTCCAGGAACTTCTCCATGTACACCTGTTCGTTGCCGAACGCGGCCTTGGCTTCGGCCTTGGTCATGGTGATCGCGTTGCCCAGGTGCGCCTCGGTGCGCACCACGCGCATGCCGCGGCCGCCGCCGCCGCCGGCGGCCTTGATGATCACCGGGTAGCCGATCTCTCGGGCGATCTTGATATTGGTGTCGACGTCCTCGCCCAGCGGGCCGCCGGAACCGGGCACGCACGGCACGCCGGCCGCCTTCATCGCGCGGATCGCCTCGACCTTGTCGCCCATCAGGCGGATCACGTCGGCGGTGGGGCCGATGAAGACGAAGCCGGACTGCTCCACCTGCTCGGCGAAGTCGGCGCGTTCGGACAGGAAGCCGTAGCCGGGGTGGATCGCCTGGGCGTCGGTGATCTCCGCCGCCGCGATGATGCGCGGGATGTTGAGATAGCTGTCGACCGACGGCCCGGGGCCGATGCAGATCGACTCGTCGGCAAGGCCGACGTGCTTCAGGTTGCGGTCCACGGTGGAGTGCACCGCCACGGTCTTGATGCCAAGGCTATGGCAGGCGCGCAATACACGCAGCGCGATTTCGCCGCGGTTGGCGATGACGACCTTCTCGAGCATCCGGGCGGCCTCAGGCAATCACGAACATGGGTTCGTCGAATTCCACCGGCTGGCCGTTCTCGACCAGGATCGCCTGCACGGTGCCGGCCACGTCGGCCTCGATCTGGTTGAACATCTTCATCGCCTCGATGATGCCCAGCGTCTCGCCGGCCTTGACCTGCTGGCCGACCTTGACGAAGGCGGGCGTGCCGGGGGTGGCCGAGGCGTAGAAGGTGCCGACCATCGGCGCCTTCACCACGTGGCCTGCCGGAAGGGCATTCGCGACAGGCGCCTCGACGGCGGCGGCCGCAGGCGCGGCAGCGACCGGTGCGGCGGCCACGGCGATCGGTGCGGCCGGTGCGGCGGCCACCGGCGCGGCGTTCTTCGGCACGCGCGACAGGCGGACGACTTCCTCGCCCTCCTTGATCTCCAGTTCGGCGAGGTTGGATTCCTCGAGCAAGTCGATCAGCTTCTTGATTTTGCGCAAATCCATCGGATCAGCCTTTGGTCAGTCATGCCACCGCTTGGGTGGCCGGGGGTGAATGGGGTGGCCGCGCGGCCGGCCGTGTCAGGGTGCGGCGCTTGCCTGCAACCGTTGCAGCGCCGCATCCAACGCGAGCCGGTAACTGTCGCCGCCGAAGCCGCAGATCACGCCGAGCGCGATGTCGGACAGGTAGGAGTGATGGCGGAACGACTCGCGGGCGAACACGTTCGACAGGTGCACCTCGATGAACGGGATCGCCGTTGCGGCGAACGCGTCGCGCAGCGCGATGCTGGTGTGGGTGAACGCGCCGGCGTTGCACAAAATCATCGCGGTGCGGTCGTCGCGGCCCTGGTGGATGCGCCCGACCAGCTCGTGCTCGGCGTTGGACTGGAACCAGACCAGCTCGTGCCCGGCCGCCTGCGCCCGCTCGGCCAGCTGCCGGTTGATGTCGGCCAGCGTCTCGCGGCCGTAGATCTGCGGCTCGCGCGCACCCAGCAGGTTGAGGTTGGGTCCATGCAGGACCAGGATCTTCGCCACGAAACCGTCCAGCCAGCGTCCGGAGGCCCCGGAACCCGGCGCAGTGTGCGCGCAGTCGGGAATCTTGTCCAGTTCGCTGCAGATCGGCGATGTTTGCCGGAGAAGCGCCGGGTTCCCGTGCGTAAGCGTATGTCGACGCTGGCTTAGCGCTGTTCGTGCCCCGGCGCCAGCCACTGTTCCAGCTGCGCCGCAGACAGCGGACCGGCATGTGTCGCCAAAATGCGCCCATCGGCACTGATCAGCACGCTATAGGGGAGAACCTGATGGATATTGCCCAGTTGCAACGAGGTGCTTGGCGGGCTCATCCGGCCGATCAAGATCGGGTAATTCACCGGATGTGCGGCCAAAAATGCCCGAACGTGAGCGGGCTCGTCCATCGCAATACCGACCACGATCGGCACATGTTCGCCGAACTTTTCCTGCGCCAAGGCCAGTACCGGCATCTCGGCCAGGCAGGGTACGCACCAGCTGGCCCAGAAATTCAGCAGCACCCGGCGGCCACGGTAGTCGCTCAACAGGTGCGGCTTGCCGTCGAGGTCGTGCAGGCTGATTGCCGGCAGGGGCTGGCCTACCAAGGGCGATTCCGCAGGTGCCGGTGGCCGGCTGCGATGCTGCGCATAGCCGCCGAGCGCCGCAGCGAGCACCGCCAGGCCGAGGATCAGCCAGTTGCTGCGGCTCAGCATCAGCGCGCCGCTTCCGTCAGCGCCTGCTCGACGATCGAGCGGGTCAGTACGGTGGACAGCTGTTTGCCGGAGCCGCCGTTCCTCGGGAACACCACGTACAGCGGCACGCCGGGCGAATGGTATTGCTGCAGGAACGCGCTGATGGCCGGGTTGACGTCGGTCCAGTCGCCCTTCATGTAGACCGCGCCGGTGCGCTGCAGCAGGTCGCGGAACGCCTGCGTGTCCAGCACCGCATGCTCGTTCGCCTTGCAGGTGACGCACCAGTCCGCGGTCATGTCGACAAAAACGGGCGTGCCGGCCGCGCGCAGTTCGGCGAGTTTTTCCGGGCTGTAGGCAACCACGCCCTCCTCGGCCGCGGCCGTGCTCGACGGCGGCGGCACGTGGGCGAGCAGGTACATCGGCACCAGGGTGGCGAGCGCCAGCACCGTTACCGCGATCTTGCTGGACGCGCCGCGCGAGCGGCTGCGCTCGAACCACCACAGCGTCATCGCCAGCAGCACCATCGCCACCAGCACCAGGCCGACCGCGTCGGCGCCGCGCTGGTTCGCCAGCACCCACACCAGCCACGCCGCGGTGAGGTACATCGGGAACGCCAGCACCTGCTTCAGCGTTTCCATCCAGCGGCCCGGCTTCGGCAGCAGGCGCGCCAGCGCCGGCACGAAACCGATCAGCAGAAACGGTAGCGCGAGGCCGACGCCCAGCGCCAGGAACACCAGCAGCGCGGACAGCATCGGCGCGGCGAACGCATACGCCAGCGCGCTGCCCATGAACGGCGCCGTGCACGGGCTGGCCACCACCACCGCCAGCACGCCGGTGAAAAAGTCGCCGGCCGGACCGGAACGGGCGGCGAGGCCGGCGCCGGTATTGCCCAGCGAGGCGCCGAACTGCACCACGCCGGACATCGACAGGCCGACCGCCAGCATCACGCAGGCCAGCGCACCGACCAGCAGCGGCTGCTGCAATTGGGTGCCCCAGCCCAACGCGTGACCGGCCGAGCGCAAGGCAAGAATGCCCAAACCCAGCGCAGCAAAACTGACCAGCACGCCGGCGGCATAGAACAAGGCATGCCGACGCGCCGTGGCGCGGCTCTCGCCGCTCTCCAGCACGCTGACCGCCTTGATCGACAGCACCGGCAGCACGCACGGCATCAGGTTCAGCACCAGGCCTCCGCCCAGCGCCAGCAGCAGCGCGGCGATCAGGCTGACCTGCAGCGGACCGCCGGCGAGATCGGCCGGCGGCAGTTCCGGTGCCACGGCACCGGACGCCACGGCGCCGCTGTCCAGGTCGATGTCCACCGCGCGCGTCATCAGCGGATAGCACAGGCCGCCGTCCTGGCAGCCCTGGAAGCTCGCCTGCAGCGCGAGCCGCTTGCGGCCGGCCAGGTCGCCTTCCACCGTCACCGGCAGCTCGACCTGGTCGAAGTACACGGTGACGTCGCCGTAGTGTGCGTCGTGGTGCGCGGTGCCGGCCGGCCAGGCGGGTTTCAGCGTGAGGCCAGCGGCATCCTTGAGCTTCAGCGTGGTCTGGTCGCGGTACAGGTAGTAACCCTTCGGCATCGTCCAGCGCAGCAGCAACTGCTGCGGACCCTGTGCCAGCGCCTCGAAGCGGAATGCCTGTTCGGCCGGCAGCGGCGCGCCGGTCGCGGCGGCGCCCGTATTGCTGCCGAGCCGGTTCAGCGCCGCGCCCAGCGCGTTGCCGGCCGTTGGCGTCGCCGCGACGCCGGCATTGGCCGGCAGCGGCAGGTCCAGCTTCTCGGTATGCGGCGGGTAGCAGATCTTCGGGTCGACCTCGTGGCAGCCCTGGTACTGCACGCTCAGCTGCAGCCGCGTGGTGCCGGCGGCGACGGTATACGGGATGCTGGCGTCGACGCCGTGGTGGTAGGTCTCCACGTCGCCGAGGTATTCGTCGTGATGCTTCTCGCCGTCGGGCAACTGCGCCTCGCCCAGGGTGACGCCGTCGCCGCCCTTGAACTTCATGCGGCCGCGGTAGAGGTAGTAGTCCGGCGCGATCGTCCAGTGCAGCTTCAGCATGCCCGGCGTGGCGGTGTCGGCGCTCAGCTTGTACGCCTCGGTCACCGGCAGCAGGTCGGCGGTGTCCTGTGCCGGCGCCGGCAGCGCGGCGGACAGCAGGATCGGCAACAGGAAGGCGAGCACGGGCAGGCGGGTGGCCAGTCGGCCGAAAGACAACGGTCGCATCACGACTCCAGCAACTTGGGGCCTGTGGGGACAGGCAGGTGGACATTATGACCCAGCGGGTGAGGGCGGGTTCGCCGGCTGCGGCCTTGTGCCTTCGCCCGGCACCCCAAACAGGGTAGGAGTTGCCGTGGCACGCCATGAGGGCCACATTCGGGCAGTTCCGTTGGTCCACTTTCCGGTAGATCCGTGGCTCCCCCGTTTTGCCGCGAAGTGGTTCTTCTGGCGCGACCGCGAAACCGCGAGCATGCGGGATCCTCACCTGCGGAGAACGTCATGCGTCGTTTCGTCGTATTGCTGCTGTTGCTGTTGTCGTGGGTATGCGCGCCATCGTGGGCCGAAACCGGCCAGCAGCGGGCGGAAGCGGCCGGTCGCGGCCTGGTGGGTTCGCCCGCGCCGCAGCTGGTGCTGAAGACGATCGACGGCGAGGTCATCGACCTGGCGGGACTGTATGGCCGCAAAGCCGTCTATCTGAAATTCTGGGCCACCTGGTGCGTGCCTTGTCGCGAACAGATGCCGCATCTGGAGCGCGTGTTCGAACGGGCCGGCCCGGATCTGGCGGTGATCGCGGTCGACGTCGGCTTCGACGACAGCGTAGACGCGGTACGCAAGTACCGTCGCGAGGTGGGACTGAAGATGCCGATCGTGTTCGATGCGGACGGCACGCTGGGCGCGGCTTTCAACCTGCGGGTGACGCCGCAGCACGTGGTGATCGGCCGTGACGGGCGCATCGCCTACGTGGGACATATGGCCGACGCGAGACTCGACGCGGCCCTGTCGGCGGCGCGCAAGGCGCCCGTCCGGCCGGTGGTCGCGGGCGCGAAGGCGCCACCGCCACCGTCACCCGTCGCCGTGGGCGGCCGTCTGCCGGCGCTGGAGCTGCCCACTCTGGACGGCGCCACGTTCCGGGTGACCGATGCCGTCGACAGGCGCCCGACCGTGCTGGTGTTCCTCTCGCCGTGGTGCGAGTCGTATCTGGCCGACAGCCGGCCAGCCCTTTCCGTCCGCTGCCGTGAGGTACGCGAACAGATGACCGCCTTGTCGGCGCGCGGGTCGGCCCACTGGATCGGCATCAGCTCGGGCCTGTGGGCCAATCGCGACGACCTGGTTCACTGGCGCGACGAGCACCGCGTCGGCATGCCGCTCGCCCTGGATGCCTCCGGCGCCCTGTTCCGCCGCTTCGGCGTGATGCGCGTGCCGACCGTGCTGGTGGCGGACGCGGATGGGCGCGTGGTGCGCCGCACCGAAGGCGCGGATGCCGGCCTCGCTGCGCAGCTGCAGGCCCTGGGAAGCGCTTCGCGTTGACGATGCAGGCGTGCCTGCGACTCAGCCGTCGACGTTGGCGCGGACCCAGTCCAGATAGGCTTCGTGGCCGTGCCGCGCCGGCACCGCGATCAGTTCGGGCAGCTCGTACGGGTGCAATTCGAGCAGGCGGGCTTTCAGCGCGTCGAAGCGGGCGGCGGTGGTCTTGATCAGCAGCAGTTCCTCGCTGTCGCGGGTCACGGCGCCCTGCCAGCGGTAGGTGGAACGAACGGCGGGCAGGCAGTTGACGCAGGCGGCCAGCCGCTCGCCGACCAGCGCCTCGGCGATGGCCTGGGCGCTGGCGGCGTCCGGGCAGCTGCAATAGCAGAGCAGGACGGTGGCGGGATCGGTCGCAGTCATGGCCAAAGCGTACCCGGCTCGCGCCGGCGGCGCCTGCCCGCGGGCGATTTCGCGGCGTGCCCTTGAAACGCAGCCTTGGTTGCCCAATTAGCTGTTGCATCCCCCGTTTTGAAGATCTCTTGCAGCGGGGTCGCATACCCGTAAAATTGGCACTCATTCACTCTGAGTGCTAACAAGATCGCGGTCCCGGGTCTTGAAAGCCTTGTCCATCAACCATCTAGTCAGCTGGAGTCGTCCATGAGCACACTGCGTCCGTTGCACGATCGCGTCATCGTCAAGCGTCTCGAAGAAGAGCGCGTTTCCGCCGGCGGCATCGTCATTCCCGACAGCGCCACCGAAAAGCCGACCCGCGGCAAGGTCGTCGCCGCCGGCACCGGCCTGATCATGAGCGACGGCAAGGTGCGCCCGATGTCGCTGAAGGCCGGCGACGTGGTGCTGTTCGGCAAGTACGCCGGCCAGGAAATCAAGATCGACGGCGAAGAGCTGGTCTTCCTCAAGGAAGACGACATCGTGGCCGTGATCGAAGGCTGATGGGTTGGGGGCTTTGGTTGGTTGAGCGCGAGATCAAAACCGCGCACCCAGTCGCCTTTGGCTCCTTCTGGTAGCACCTCGCGAAATTTTCCCATTCTTGTTCAATTTTTTTGAGGCAAAAAAATTATGGCAGCCAAAGAAGTACGTTTCGGCGAAGACGCCCGTGCCCGCATGCTCAAGGGCGTGAATACCCTGGCCAATGCGGTCAAGGTCACCCTCGGCCCGAAGGGCCGCAACGTCGTGCTCGAGAAGAGCTTCGGCGCGCCCACGATCACCAAGGACGGCGTGTCCGTCGCGAAGGAGATCGAGCTGGCCGACAAGTACGAGAACCTCGGTGCGCAGATCGTCAAGGAAGCCGCTTCCAAGACCTCCGACGTCGCGGGTGACGGCACCACCACGGCCACGGTGCTGGCGCAGGCATTCATCCAGGAAGGCCTCAAGGCTGTTGCCGCCGGCATCAACCCGATGGACCTGAAGCGCGGCATCGACAAGGCCGTCACGGCCGCCGTCGGCGAGCTGAAGAAGATGTCCAACCCCACCGCGAACGACAAGGAAATCGCGCAGGTCGGCACGATCTCGGCCAACGCCGACGCCAACATCGGCGACATCATCGCCACCGCGATGAAGAAAGTCGGCAAGGAAGGCGTGATCACGGTCGAGGAAGGTTCGGGCCTGGAGAACGAGCTGGACGTGGTCGAGGGCATGCAGTTCGATCGCGGCTACCTGTCGCCCTACTTCATCAACAACCAGCAGAGCCAGCAGGTCGAGCTGGACGACCCGTACATCCTGATCCACGACAAGAAAGTGTCGAACGTGCGCGAACTGCTGCCGGTGCTGGAAGCCGTCGCCAAGGCGGGCAAGCCGCTGCTGATCGTGGCCGAGGAAGTCGAGGGCGAAGCGCTGGCCACCCTGGTGGTCAACACCATCCGCGGCATCGTCAAGGTCGCCGCCGTCAAGGCGCCGGGCTTCGGCGACCGTCGCAAGGCGATCCTGGAAGACATCGCGATCCTCACCAACGGCCAGGTCGTTTCCGAGGAAGTCGGCCTGTCGCTGGAGAAGACCACGATCGCCGATCTGGGTCGCGCCAAGCGCGTCGTCATCACCAAGGAAAACACCACGATCATCGACGGTGCCGGTGAGGCGGAGAAGATCCAGTCGCGCATCGCGCAGGTCAAGGCACAGATCGAGGAGACCTCGTCGGACTACGACAAGGAGAAGCTGCAGGAGCGCGTGGCCAAGCTGGCCGGCGGCGTTGCGGTGATCAAGGTCGGTGCCGGCACCGAGATCGAGATGAAGGAAAAGAAGGCCCGCGTCGAAGACGCCCTGCACGCTACCCGTGCAGCCGTCGAAGAAGGCGTGGTCCCGGGCGGCGGCGTCGCGCTGATCCGCGCGCTGAAGGCGGTCGAAGGCCTGAAGGGCGACAACACCGACCAGGACCTGGGCATCGCGATCACCCGCCGTGCGCTGGAAGCGCCGCTGCGCGCGATCGTTTCCAACGCCGGCGAAGAGCCGTCCGTGATCCTCAACAAGGTCAAGGAAGGCAAGGGCAACTTCGGCTACAACGCCGCCACCGGCGAGTTCGGTGACATGGTGGCGATGGGCATCCTGGATCCGACCAAGGTGACCCGCACCGCGTTGCAGCACGCCTCGTCGGTCGCCGGTCTGGCGATCACCACGGAGGCGATCATTGCCGAACTGCCGAAGAAGGACGAAGGCCACAGCCATGGCGGCGGTGGCATGGGCGGCGGCATGGGTGGCATGGGCGGCATGGACTTCTAAGTTCCACGCCCAAGGCACGACAAAAGAAAACCCCGCTACGGCGGGGTTTTCTTTTTTGGCACCGGCCCGGCGGTATTCGCCGGGCCGGTGACGTGGTTCAGTGCCCGTGCGCGTGCGCGCTGGCGTCCGCCTTCACGCCGGCACCGACCGACTGCCCGGTGGCGGTCTGCTGCACCGCGTCGCCGACCGAGCCGGCCGAGCGGTCGGTGGACTGGATCGCCGAATGCGCGGCGTCGCGCACGTCGCCGCCCACACCCTGGCCCATGTCGCCGGCCTTGCCCGCGGTGGCGGCGGTGTCGAGACCGGCACCGGTATCGACGTTGGCGTTGGCGCCGGCATGCGAGTCGCCGGCGCCTGCCCCGATCGTGCCATTGGCATTCGCGTTGGCGTTGGCGTTGGCGTTGGCGTTGGCATCGGCGTGGTCGTTGACGGTCGAGCGGGTCTTGTCGGCGGCCTTGCGGGTCCGGTGCTTCACGTGGGAATCGGTGCGGTGCAGGGTCTGCTCCGTCTGCGCGGTGGTTTGACCAACGGTGTGCATGGCGCTCGGTGCGGCTGCGCCGACGTGGGCGCCGGCACCGACCCGGGCGGCACCGCCGAGGTTGGCCTGGGCGAAGGCGGACACGGTGAATACGCTGGCACCGATCACGAGGGCGGAAAGTATGGTCTTGCGCATGAGATTGACCTCCAAATGGGGGAATGCCGCCGCAAGGCACACTGCACGCGCCTCACGGACGCGTCGACGCTAGACGGCGCTGCCCCACTGTCGTGTGAACATCGTGCCGCGGTCTTCAGTCGCCGGACAGCTCGCTGAACGGCGAGCCCGGAGCGAGGGTTCGAATCGTGCGCATCATCGTGCGGCGGATGCCGGCAATGGCGCTGGCGGCACGTCGTTGTGGGCGATCTTGCCGGGTGCGGGCGTGAGCGCAGGCGTCGCCGGCTGTGGCAGCAGGCTGTCCAGCTTGTTGCTCATGCGCAACTGGTCGATGCTGGCCATGGCCTTGTCGAGTTGCTGCTGGTCGTCGCCCTCGGCCAGCGGCGGCGCGCCGGGTGCCTCGGTGAGCGCGGCCAGTTGCGGGCCGACCAGTTCGGTCAGCGCGAAGTACGGATCGTCGTGGATGCCGATGTGCGCCAGCAGCTTGCCGGGCAGCAGCCAGGAGGCGGTATCGGCCTTGCTGCGCTTGCCCGGGTGCTTCGGATCGACCAGCAGCCATACGCCGGCCTGGCTCAGCATGTCGCCGCCGTCGACGAAGCCGGTGATCTGGTAGCTGTTGCTCAGCGCCGGCAGGTGGTCGCCATAGAACAGCACCACGCTGGGCCGCTGGCGCTGGGCCAGCAGCTTCACCAGCCGGCCGAGCTCGGCGTCGGCGTGCTTGAGGTGGTAGAGGTAGGTCTGCAGTTCCAGCTTGTCGCGGCCGCTGATGCCGTCGGGCACCGGGATCGCGTCGCGTTCGGCGACGCGGGCAGGCTCGACGTCGTACGGGCCGTGCGCCTCGATGCTGATCGCGAAGATGAACTGCGGCGGGCCGTCGTTCTTCAGCAGCGTCATGATCTCGTCGGTCATCGCGCTGTCGGCCATGTACTTGCCGTCGTTCGGCGACGCGGGCGGGAACGACGACTGCGAGACGAAGCGGTCGAAGCCGATCGCCTTGAACGCGGTGGTTCGGTTCCAGAACGCCGGGTCGTTGCCGTGCAGCGCCAGCGTGGTGTAGCCGTGCCGGTTGAGCGTGCGCACCAGCCCCGGCAGCGCCTTGTGGCTCATCTGCAGATAGGGAAACTGCAGGTTGTCGAAGTAGCGCAGGGACAGCCCGGTAAGCACCTCGAACTCGGTGCGGATGGTGCCGCCGCCGAAGGTGGGCACGTGCAGCTTGCCGCTGGTGCCATGTGCGGCGAGCCGGCGCAGGTTCGGCGCGAAGTTGCTGTGCTCGTAGCCGCGCATGATGGTCGGGTCGAAGAACGACTCGCTCTGCACCACCACGATGTCGGGCAGTTCGCCGCCGGCCGTCGGTGTCTGCATGAATTGCAGCAGGGCCGGCGTGGACTGCTCGATCAGCCTGGTGGCCGCGGCGCGATCCGGCTTGCGGTCGCCCTTGGAGTATTCGAGGTGGAACAGCATCAGCGAACTGACCAGGCCGGAGTGGGTGGTGGTGGAGATCGCCGACCACGGTTCCAGCCACAGCGTCTTCCCGTTGTAGATTTTCGCCCAGGCGGGCAGGCCGACCAGCATGCTGGCCAGCGCCAGCGCCAGCACGCCGCCGCCGAGCAGGCGCGCGCCGCGCGTGCGGCGCGGGAACAACGGCGGCTCCAGTCGCCATGCCGCGGCGATCAGGGCCACCGCGGCGAGCAGGCCCAGGTACGGCCACGGACTGTGCGGCAGGTAGCCGGACAGCAGGTGCATGCCGCCCTTGTGCAACTGGCCGACGATACGGAAATCGTCCGGCAGCAGCGGCGTGCCGAGGTTCGCCACCTTCAGCAGGTTGACCGCGTACAACAACCCCTGCAGCAGGAACGCCAGCGCGAACGACAGCAACGCGCGCCGGCTGATCGCCAGCAGGATGCCGGCCAGCAGCAGGCCCGGCCACGCATTGGCCAGCGGGTAGCGCGCCTGGTCGAACAGGCGCAGCGGAGTCACCCCGACGCCGCCGTCCACCAGTCCGGTGAGCAGCACGAAGGCCAGCGCCAGCAACAGCAGCAGCGCGGCGCGCGGGACGATGGCGCGCCAGCGTGCGGGCGGGTTGGCGAAATTCGGGGGCATGGCAGTCCTGCGGTTGCTGTCATGGTCTGGACACGCCAATGTAATGGCATCCAGATGAACAATGGGTAGGGTGTGGCCGGCGAGTTTCGAGCTTGGCCACGGCTTGTTCAAGCTGCCGTCACGGTCCGCCCGGCCGGGTGCCGGCAACCGCCCGGCATGCGGCACAATGACCGGATGACCCATCCGGAATCCGCCGCGCTGCGAGCGCTGATCGACGACCGCTACGGCGACCTGGCTGCCCGTTGCCGCGCCGCCGGCGTGCCGCTTCACGACGACGCCGGCGTGGCCGAGCGGATCCGCCGCACCCTGCTGGCCAGCGACTTCGCGTTCGACGTGTGGTGCCGCCAGCCGCAGCTGCTGGCGCCGGCCGGACTGGAGCGATTGCGCTCCGGCAGCGACGCCAGCGCACGCATCGACGCCTTGAGACTGCCCGGGGACGAGACCGCCTGCATGGTCGCGCTGCGCCGCTTCCGCCACGCCGAGGCGTTGCGGCTGGTGTTTCGCGACGTCAACGGGCTGGACGAGCTGCCGGAAACGCTGTCCGCCACCAGCGTGCTGTACGAGGCATTGCTCGGCGTGGCGCTGGACTGGTCCGAGCGCGCGCTGGCCGTGCGCTACGGCCACAGCCGCGACCACGACGGCGCCCTGCAGCGGCTGCTGGTGATCGGCTTCGGCAAGCTCGGCGGCAGCGAGCTGAACTTCTCCTCCGACATCGACCTGGTGCTGGCGTACCCGAACGCCGGCCAGACCGACGGCGCGCGCCCGCTCGACAACAGCGAATACTTCATCCGGCTCGGCCGCCAGCTGGTGCGCCTGCTGAACGAGCCGACCATGGACGGCATCTGCGCGCGGGTCGACCTGCGCCTGCGCCCGTTCGGCAACGCCGGCCGGCTGGCGCTGTCGTTCGCCGCGATGGAGCAGTACTACCAGAGCGAGGGCCGCGACTGGGAACGCTACGCGTGGATCAAGGCGCGCCCGGTCGCCGGCGACCGGGCTGCCGGCAAGCAGCTGCAGGAGCTGCTGCGCCCGTTCGTCTACCGCAAGTACCTCGACTACACCGCGTTCGCCGGGCTGCGCGAGATGAAGGCGCTGATCGACGCGGAAGTGGCGCGCAAGGATCTCGCCGACAACCTCAAGCTCGGCCCCGGCGGCATTCGCGAGATCGAGTTCATCGTGCAGCTGACCCAGCTGATCCGCGGCGGCCGCGAACCGTCCCTGCGCGTGCGCGGCCTGCTGGGCGCGCTGACCGCGTGCGAGGCGCGCGGCCACATCAACGCGGCGCGCGCGCGCATGCTGCGCGAGGCGTATGCGCTGTTGCGCCGGGTCGAGAACCGGGTGCAGATGCTGCGCGACGCGCAGACCCACGACATCCCCGCCGACGCGCTGAGCCGCGAGCGCATCGCGCTCAGCCTCGACTATCCCGACTGGGACAGCCTGCATGCGGCGCTGGCGAAGCAGCGCGCCATCGTCAGCGAGGAATTCGCCGCCGTGCTGATGCCGCAGGGCGGTCGCGCCGCCCGCGTGCCGGCCGCCGACCGGGTGCTGTGGCAGCGCGCCTGCGACGAATCGCTGGACGCCGCCACGCTGGAAGCCTCCGGCTTCGCGCCCGGCGACGAGCTGGCCGATGCCCTGCTGAAACTGCCGCAGGCCACGGCGGTGCGCGCGATGTCGGCGCGCTCGCGCGAACGCCTCGATCACCTGATGCCGCAGCTGTTCGACGCCGCCCGCGCCACCGCCGCGCCGGTGGCCAGCCTGCTGCGGCTGTGCCGGCTGATGCAGGCGGTGGCGCGGCGCTCGTCCTACCTGGCCCTGCTGGAAGAGCAGCCGGCGGCGCGCCGACGGCTGGTGCGGCTGTTCGCCGACAGTGCGTTCCTGGCCGAGCGCGTCATCGCGCAGCCGCTGCTGCTGGACGACGTGCTCGACCCGCGCATCGATCAATTGCCGTTCAAGCGCGCCGACATCACCGCCGAGATCGCGCGCGTGCTGGGCACGCTGGAAGAACGCGAGGCCGAGGCCGAGCTCGACCGGATCAACGAGTTCAAGGCGTCCACCGCGTTCCGGCTCGGCCTGGCGTTCAACGACGGCCGCGCCGACGCGGTCGCCACCGCGCGCCGGCTGGCCGCGTTGGCCGAGTCGGTGATCGGCGCGGTGCTGGCGCTGGCCGAGCGCGAGCTGGTCGCCCAGCACGGCCGCCTG
Source organism: Rhodanobacter sp. LX-99 (assembly GCF_018599185.1). Classification (NCBI taxonomy): domain Bacteria; kingdom Pseudomonadati; phylum Pseudomonadota; class Gammaproteobacteria; order Lysobacterales; family Rhodanobacteraceae; genus Rhodanobacter; species Rhodanobacter sp. LX-99. The sequence goes on from NZ_JAHFVL010000001.1 coordinate 2,262,945, forward strand.
CCGGGAACCGACATGCAGCCGGGCTCGGGTTTTTCCGTGCTGGGCTACGGCAGTCTCGGCGGCGAGGAGCTCGGCTTCGCCTCCGATCTCGACCTCGTCTTCGTCTACGACAGCCGCCGCGCGCAGGCGATGAGCGACGGCGCACGGCCGATCGAGGGCTCGCGCTGGTACCAGCGCCTCGCCCAGCGGGTGATGAACTGGCTCACCGTGCTGACCCGCGGCGGCCGCCTGTACGAAGTCGACACGCGCCTGCGTCCGGACGGCTCCAAGGGCCTGCTGGTCAGCAGCCTCGACGCGTTCGTGGCGTACCAGCAGAGCCGCGCGTGGACGTGGGAACACCAGGCGCTGCTGCGCGCGCGGCCGGTGGCCGGCGACGCGGCGCTCAACGCCGAGTTGGCCGGAGTGCGCCGCGACATCCTGGCCGTGCCGCGCGAGCGCGCCACGGTGCTGGCCGAAGTCGGCAGCATGCGTGCGCGCTGGCGCGCCGAGCGCGACCGCTCCGACGAGCGCCAGCTCGACCTGAAGCAAGGCCACGGCGGCCTGCTCGACATCGAATTCGCGCTGCAGGGGCTGGTGCTGGCGCATGCGGCCGAGCAGCCGGGCCTGCTCGGCGTCACCGCGAACGCCGGCCTGATCGAAGCGTGCCGCGTCGCCGGCCTGCTCGACAGCGACCAGTCCGCGATCCTCACCGTAGCCCATGCCGACCTGCTGCAACGCGCGCTCGCCTGCACGCTCGACCTGCGCTCGCGCATCGCGCCGCGCGATGCGGAGCTGGAGCAGCTATGCGGCAGCGTGCGCGAGGTCACCGATGCGCTGGGCTTTGCGTTCGACTGAGCAGCAGCTCAGTCCAGCGCCTGTTGTGCCTGCCGTCGCTGGATCCGTGCGCGCAGTTCGGCGGCGATGTCGGCGGTCTCGCGCAGCGGGTTGGCCGAGGCCGGCGCCTGGCTGCCGAGATCCTGCAGCCGCCCGGCCGCGCGCAGCGCCTGATGGAAACGCGCGATCTTTGCCGGCAGCGGCGCGGTGACGAAGGTCTCGACTGGGCAGCCGGCGGCGCAGGCTTCGCTCAGCATATTCACCGAGTCGGGCGTGACCACCAGGCGATCGGCCCAGCCGAGCACGCCGGGATAGGGATTGCGGCCGTCGTCGGGGCCGGCCCAGACCAGGCCGGGCACGTCGTGCAGCGTCTTGCGGAAGACCTCGATCAGTGCCGCCGAGGTGCGTCGCGAACCCAGCACCAGCAGGCTGCCGCCTTCGCGGCGCTGGCGTTCGAGCAGGCGTGCGGCCAGCTGGCGCGCATAGTCCGCGTCCAGCGCGATGCCCTGGCGCGGGCCGCCGAGCAGCACGCCCACGCGCGGCTGCGGCAATTCGGCGAAGCTGGGGCAGGCGTCGCGGCCGTCGGCCAGCCACTCGTCGTCGACCGAGTTCAGCGAGCCGAGCGGGCGCATCACGTTCGGACCGTCGAGCCGGTCGTGGCGGGGCGCGATCACCGTGTCCCAGTGCGCGGGATCGATGCGCGGGTCCAGGATCTGCACGGTGTAGCACTGCTTGTCGGACAGCCGGCGCAGCATGCGGGTGAACAGCGCGGCGGCGCGTCCGCAGCCGATCGCCACGGCCGGCCACGGCGGCGCGAACAAGCGGCGCTGGCGGGCTGGCAGGGCGAGCCCGCCGCCCAGTTCCAGCCGTGGCGCCAGCCACGACCACGGTGCGCGCGGCTGCAGCACCAGGTGGCGCAGCGGCATTTGCAGGTGCTCGGCCAGCGCCAGCGCCTGGCGCTGGTTGCCGGCGGCGCTGTCGGTGACCACCCAGCACTCGCCGTGCAGCTTCAGCATGGGCGCAGGCACCGCGGCATTGTTTCTCGAATGAACACGGTATGTTCCCTTAATGGGTGGACTGTTCGCGTGCGAGCGCCTATACACTTGCAGGATGGCGTCATTGCCGACGCGTCTTTCCACGGAGGATACCGATGAGCGAGTTGCTTTCCGAGGCCAGTCTGGATCAGTTGTTCCGCAGCGCCCGCACGTTCAATGCGTGGCTGCCGAAAGAAGTGAGCGACGAGCAGTTGCACCAGCTCTACGACCTGGCCAAGTTCGGGCCGACCAGCGCGAACTGCTCCCCGATGCGGGTGGTGTTCGTGAAGTCGAAGGCGGCGAAGGCGAAGCTGGAACCGTTCCTGTCCGACGGCAACCGCGCCAAGACCATGGAAGCGCCGGTCACCGCGATCGTCGCCACCGACCACGAGTTCTACGAGCAGTTGCCGCGGCTGTTCCCGCATACCGACGCGCGCAGCTGGTTCGTCGGCAACCAGCCGCTGATCGACACCACCGCGTTCCGCAACGCCACCCTGCAGGGCGCCTACCTGCTGCTGGCGGCGCGGGCGGTCGGACTGGACTGCGGCCCGATGTCCGGCTTCGACAATGCCGGCGTGGACGCGGCGTTCTTTGCAGGCACCGCGGTCAAGTCGAATTTCCTGATCAGCATCGGTTACGGCGACGCCAGCCGCAACCTGTTCGCGCGCAGCCCCCGCCTCGCGTTTGGCGAAGCCTGCACGATCGCCTGAAGTCCACCTCCCGTCCCCACTTTTCCGCCCCACTTTTTCCAGGAGCCTTTCCATGCGTGCATTGAAGTATCTCGCTTTCGCCGGCTTGCTCGGCGCCGCCGTCTCGGCCCAGGCCGCCCCGGTCACCTACAAGCTCGACCCCGGCCACACGATGGTGTTGTTCAGCTGGAACCACTTCGGCTACTCCAATCCCACCGCCGACCTCGGCCTGGGCGAAGGCACCCTGGTGTTCGACGAGCAGCATCCGGCCAATTCCAGCGTGGAAGTGACCTTGCCGCTGGCCCGCCTCGACACGCACGTGCCGGCGCTGGACGAGCATCTGAAGAAGCCCGACTTCCTCGATGCCGACCAGTACCCGGTGGTGACCTTCAAGAGCACCGAAGTGCAGCCGCTGGGCGGCAACAAGTTCAAGGTCACCGGCAACCTCACCGTGCATGGCGTGACCAGGCCGGTGGTGCTGGACGCCACGCTGAACAAGGTCGGCCCGCATCCGATGACCAAGGCGCCGTCGATCGGCTTCGACGCCACCGCCAGCATCAAGCGTTCGGATTTCGGCGTCGGCGCCTACGTGCCGAACGTCAGCGACGAGCTCAGCATCCGCATCACCACCGAGGCTTCGGTGCCGAAGAAAATCGCGGCCAAGTAAATTTCCGTGACCCACAAAAAAACCGCGCCATCATCGGCGCGGTTTTTTTGTGGGTTGACGAATCGGATCAATTCGCCTTCACGCCTGCGTCCTTCAGCGATTCCAGCTTGCCGAGGTCGATGCTGGCGACCGCCTGCTTCAGCTGGTCGATGCTGTCCACGTTGCCGTTCGCCTTCACCGTGAAACGCTTGCCGACCACCACGCTGTATTCGCCGTACTTCGACTGCGTGTCCCATGCCTCGTGGACCAGGTTGCCGTCGGCGCTGTAGGTCTTCTCGTAGCCATGGTCGGTCTGCTTTTCTTCCTCCGGCGCCATCGCGGCGGCCAGCGACATGAAGCCCTTGGCGCCGCCGGTGTCGGAGACTTCCAGCGTGACGTGCTGGCCGTTGTCGGCGGCGTAGTTGGCGGTGGCCTGGGATATCTGCATGCCCATCGCACTGTTGCGTTCGGCCGACAGGCTGCTGCGCTTGAGGCCGCCCAGGCTGTCGGGCAGGAACGCCTTGATCTGGTCCGGCGCCAGCGCCTCGACGCTGCCGTTGCTGCCGGCCATGGCGCCCATCATCTTGCCCATCGCGGCGGACTGCGCCTGGCCGTCGCCGGGTTTCTGCGCGGCGTCCAGTTCCTTGCTGGCCTGCTCGGCGCGCTGGCCCATCGCGGCCAGCTTGCCGAGCGCGCTGTCGCTGTCGATGGTGACGCTCTCGCCGTTGCTGCCGGTGACGTGCATGCCGCCCATCGCCGCACCCGTCATCGCGGCGGTGCCGACTACGCCGACGACGATCGCGCCGACGATCCAGCTCAGCACGATCGCGATGATCACGCTGACCGCGGTGTAGCCGCCGGCTTTCTCCGGCGGACACTTCATGGTGTGCGGCAGGCCCAGGTACAGCAGGTAGATGCTGTAGATGCCGCCGGCGATCGCGATCAGCCAGCCCAGCCACGGCACGATCACCGCGATGCCGGCGACCCAGCTGGCGGTCCAGGCGTAGGCCACGGTCTTCAGCGCCTGCACCATGTCTTTCTGGCCGCCGAAGGTGGGTGCCAGCGCGTTGATGATCAGCGCCACCACGTAGACGATCACCAGTGCCAGCACGTAGTGCAGCACCATGCCCACGATGCCCATGCCGATCGGCGTGCGCACGGTGATGCCGAACGCGCTGCTGCCGATCAGGCTGCCCTTGATGAAGCCGGCGACGATCGGCAGGGCGGCGACGATCGCGATGTAACCGGCGTACAGGCTTTGCACGGTGGCCGGTTCGGCGGCGGCCGCGGGCCATTCGGTCCTGGGTGTGGTCAGGATGGCCTTGATGCGTTCAATGATCTTTCCGAAATCCATGGTCAGCTCCTAAGCCCGTTGCAGTTGGCCCGGCGCAGGGCACCGGGTCGAGGATGGTGTGCTCACTTCATGACAGCCGCCGCAGCTGTGGGACAGCTGGTCGCCGCGGCGGTGGTTTTTCCTGGAGTTCCCCTGCGCTGTCCCCCGACAGAAGGCTGCAGCCTGCTACCATTTGCGGCCTGATGTCCAGTCTGGAGTCCACTGATGTCACCCCCCCTTTCCGCGACGGCGTCATTGATGCCGGCAAATGCCGAAAATCGTTACGAAGTGACGCGCGCCGACCTGCCGCTGTCCTGCCCGATGCCCGGCATGGCGCTGTGGAATTCGCACCCGAAGGTGTACCTGCCGATCGTCGACGACGGCGGCGAATCAACCTGCGCCTACTGTGGCGCGCATTACGTCCTGCGCGACTGATCGTCCGGGTTTCCCCGAACAGCTGGCGGCACTATTTTTGCATGTCTCCAGAGAATGAAAGCCTCCAGCCCCGAGCTCATGTCCAGCATTGCCGTGCCCGTCAAGCTGCTGACCGTGGTCCAACTGATCCCCGCGCTGCATTCCGGCGGTGCGGAGCGCTCGGCGCTGGAGATCGCACGGGCGCTGGTGCAGGCCGGGCACCGCTCGGTGGTGATTTCGGCCGGCGGGCGGCTGGCCGAACAGCTGCAGGCCGAGGGCAGCGAGCACATCACGCTGGACCTGGGCCGCAAGTCGCTGGTCACGCTGACCCGGCTTGGCGCGCTGCGCCGGGCGCTGCGTGAGCTGAAGCCCGATATCGTGCATGCCCGTTCACGGCTGCCGGCCTGGATGGGCTGGTGGGCGCTGAAGGGGATGACGCCGCGGCCGCATTTCGTCACCACCGTGCACGGGCTCAACTCGCCGGGCCGCTACAGCGCGATCCTGCTGCGCGGCGAGCGCGTGGTGGCGGTCTCGCAGACCCTGCGCGACTACGTGCTGAGCCACTACCGCTGGCTGGAGCCGGGCAAGGTGCGGGTGATTCCTCGCGGCATCGATCCGGTCGCATTTCCCTATGGGCACCGGCCGGACGACGCGTGGCAGAAGGCGTTCTTCGCCGAATTCCCGGCGCTGGCCGGCGCGCCGCTGCTGACCCTGCCCGGGCGCGGCACGCGGCTGAAGGGACACCACGACGCGATCGAGCTGCTGGCCGACCTGAAGCGCCGCGGCATCGAGGCGCGTCTGCTGCTGCTGGGCGTGATCGAACCCGGCCGCGAGGCCTACGTGGCCGAATTGCGGGAGCTGATCCGCGTGCGCGGGGTGACCTCGCAGGTGGTGCTGGCGCCGCCGCGCCACGACGTGCGCGACATCTACGCGATCTCGGCGCTGGTGCTGCAGCTGTCGAACAAGCCCGAGTCGTTCGGGCGCACGGTGATCGAGGCGCTGTCGCTGTGCCGGCCGGTGCTGGGTTACGCGCACGGCGGCGTCGGCGAGCTGCTGGCCGAGCTGTATCCGGCCGGCCGCGTGCCGCCGGGCGATCGCGAGCGGCTGGTCGAGCGGGCCGCCGAGCTGCTGCGGGTGGCGCCGCCGATCTCGCCGCTGCAGAGCTACCGCCTGGTCGACATGCAGCAGGCCACGCTGGCGCTGTACGACGAAGTGACCGCCGGCTGAGATCCCGCTTGGCGGGTGTGCGCACTCGCCTACAATGCGTGATCGTCTTCGCCACGGTCCGCGCATGAATTCCTTCACCACCTCACTCAAGGCCGCGCTGCGTTCCCCGCTGCTGCCGTTCTGGCTGGTGGTCGCCCTGCTGCCGTTCGGGCGCAGTTCCGAACTGGGCACCGCGCTGTGCCTGCTCGGCGTGATCATGCTGTTCGCGCGCGAGCCGCAGGCGCTGCGCCAGCATGCCGGCGCGCGACTGCTGCTGTGGCTGCTGGCCGCCTATGTGGGCGCGGCGCTGCTCTCCGCCGTCGACGCGATCGCGCCGGGCAAGAGCTGGGGCACCGTGGCCGCGTTGCTGCGTTATGCGCCGCTGGGCCTGTACGCCTGTTTCGCGATCCGCCGCGAGCACAAGCTGCAGGCGCTGTACGTGGCCGTGGCCTGGGTGCTGGCGCTGTGGTGCGCCGACGCCTGGCTGCAGGCGTTGACCGGCTGGAGCCTGGGCGGGCACGCCGAAGCCGAGCGCGTCTCCGGCATCTTCGGTGCCGACAATCTCAAGCTGGGGCCGACCCTGGCGGTGCTGTCGCCGTTCGCATTGTGGGCGGCGCGGCGGCGCTGGGGCCTGCCGGGCCTGCTGCTGGCGTTCGCGCTGGTGCTGGGGCCGGTGCTGCTGGCCGGCTCGCGCGCGGCCTGGCTGTGCTACGCGCTGGTGGCGCTGGGCTTTGCCTGGCGCGAGGCGCGTTCGCCGCTGCGCTTCGCCGGTTTCTGCGCGGTCGCGGCGGTGCTGCTGGCGCTGGCCGGCGGCATCGCGTGGAAGACTTCCGCGCGCTTCCACGATCGCATCGAGCGCACCCTGTTCGCGTTGCACGGCACCGACCAGTCCATCGACACCGCGCTCAGCGGCCGGCTCGAGATCTGGCGCACCGGCGTCAACATGTTCATGGCGCATCCGGTCAACGGCGTCGGCGTGCGCGGCTTCCGCTATGCGTATCCGCAGTACGCCGCGGCGAACGATCACTTCGTGGTGACCACGGAAGCCTGCGGCGTGGGCGAGGGCGCGTGCCATGCGCACCAGCTGGTGCTGGAGGTGCTCGCCGAGACCGGCACGCTCGGCCTGCTGCTGTGGCTGGCCGCGGTGATACTGGCGTGGCGCGCATGGCGCCGGGTCGGTACCGCGGCGCGGGCGCGGGCGTTCCCGGCCACGCTGGCGCTGGGGGTGATGCTGTTTCCGCTGAATACCCATCTGGCGTTCTATTCGGCGTGGTGGGGGCTGCTGTTCGCCTGGCTGCTGGGCCTGTGGTGTGCGGGGTTGTACGTGGAGACGCACGATGGAACGTGAGTTGCTGTCGGTGGTGGTGACCACGTTCGACAGCGCCGGCACGCTCGACGCCTGCCTGCGCGGGGTGAGCTGGGCCGACGAGATCGTGGTGCTGGACTCGGGTTCGACCGACGCCACCACGGCGATCGCCGCGCACTACGGCGCGCGCATCCACACGCAACCGTTCGCCGGCTACAGCGCGCAGAAGCAGGCGGCGATCGACCTGGCCAGCCATCGCTGGGTACTGCTGCTGGATTCCGACGAATCGCTGGACGCGGACGCCGCCGCGCGCCTGCAGCAGGCGCTGTTGGCGCCGGCCCACGCGGGCTACCAGCTGTGGCGGCGCGAGTGGCAGTTCTGGCGCTGGCAGTCGCGGCGCGGCCGGCTCAATCACTACGTGCGCCTGTTCGACCGGCGACGCGCGCGCATGAGCGCCCACGAGGTGCACGAGGAAGTGCAGGTGGATGGCCCGGTGGGCGTGCTCGACGTGGTCATCGATCATTACGGCGAACCCGACATCGCCGGGCGCGTGGCCAAGGCGAACCGCTACTCCAGCCTGCAACTGGCCGACCTGGCCAAGCGCAGGGTCGGCTGGCTGCGGCTGCGCATGGTGGCGTATCCGGCCGTGGCGTTCCTGCGCTACTACGTGCTGCGCGGACACTGGCGCTCCGGCTGGGCCGGCTTCATCGCGGCGCGCATCCACGCGTTCTATGCGTTCCTGAAATACGCCAAGCTGTACGAGCGGCGGCGGCCGCGGGATTGAACGGGCTCCAGGCTCAGTTGCCGGCCAGTATCTGCAGGAACTGGGCGGCGATCACCTGCATGCTGAAATGCTGCTGCACGTAGTCGTGTGCGGCTGTGCCCATGGACGCCAGCAGGGCCGGATCGCACAGCTTCAGGATCGCGTCGCGCCACGCCACCACGTCGCCCGGCGGCAGCAGCAGGCCGCTCACGCCCGCCTCGAGTGTCTCGGGAATTCCGCCGATGTCGCTGCCCAGCACGGGGACGCCGGCGGCCTGCGCCTCGACCGAGACCCGGCCGAACGTTTCCGTGGCGATCGACGGAAAGGCGAGCATGGAGAGTGCGCTGTAATAGGGTTGGACGTCGGGGATCCAGCCCAGGAAGTGGTGCCGGCTCGCGGTCGGATCCGACGCGGCGCGCTCGCGCAGCGTCGGTGCGTCCGGGCCGTCGCCGAGCCACAGGCAGTGCAGCCGCGGCTGTTCCGTCATGGCCGCGCTGGCGGCTTCGAACAGCGGGAAGATGCCTTTGCCGTTGTGCATGCGGCCGCTGTAGCCGAGCACGATCGCTTCTTCGTCCAGGCCAAGCGAGCGCCGGATCTCGCTGCGCCAGCACGGATCGGGCCGACACAGTTCCATGTTGACGGGATTGTAGAGCACCCGCACCAGAGGGCCCGGGACGCCTCGATCCAGATAGGCCTGGCGGGCATGCTTCGAGACGGCGAGGAAGCGTTGCGCGAGGCGCGGGATCAGGTAGGCGGAAAGGCGCTTCATCGGCGGCGTGCGATGCCGGAACAGCGCGACCGGAATGCGCAGCAGCCGTCCGATCAGGATCAGCGGCCAGTATTCCTTGCCGAAATTTCCCACCAGCCAATCCGGCTTCAGCTGCCGCGCTGCCTTGATGACGGCGACATAGCCGCGCAGGTCAAACACGTTGCAGAATTTCGCCCTGTACCGGCGCACACCGGAACGGGCCAGCCCTTGCCAGATCGGGCCATCAGGATGGACTGCCGCACCGACCTGATGCCCGGCTGCGGCCATGGCTTGCGCCAATGCGATGAAGTGGCTGGCAGCCCCGGTGTTTTCGGGGTTGGTGCCGACAAAGAGCAGCTTCATGCGCGGCGATCCTCGTAGCGCGACAGCACCCGCATGGCGAATTGCGGCAGCAGGTGGTGGCGCGCCACCTGCACCCGCGGCAGTTGCCACAGGTCCATGCCGGCGAAGGCCCGGCCACGCCGGGTCGTGGTCGCGGCGGCGAAGCCGGCTTCGCGCACCACGCCGGCCACGCGCTCGTCGGCGTCGCCATACGGGTAACAGAACTGCGTGACCGATACGCCGAGGCGATCCTCCAGCGTCGCCTTGCTGCCGTGGATCTCGTCGTGCAGTTGCGCGTCATCGCATTGCGTCAGGCGTGGGTGGCTGCGGCTGTGCGCGCCGATTTCCATGCCGCCACGGTGCCAATCGCGCAGCTGCTCCGCCGACATCAGCGGCTTGCGCACGCCCAGCCGTTCGGCGTCCCACTGGTTGTATCGCCCGATGCTGCCGCTGACCACGTAGCAGGTGGCGCTGAAGCCGTGCCGCTGCAGGATGGGCAGGGCCGAGTCCAGGTTGTCCACGTAGCCGTCGTCCAGCGTGATGACGGCGATGCGGCCGCTGCGTTCGCCGCGCAGGTACGGCATCGCGGCCGACATGGACAACCCGGTGTAGCCGAGTCGGCGCAGCAGCCACATCTGCCGCGCGAATGCCGCCGGGCTCACGAACAAGCTGCGGTACACGTGCAGGTCGCGCGGTGCGCGCGCGATGTTGTGGTACATGAGGATGGGCAGGGCGGGTGTTCCCCGCGAAGCGGCGTCGCTCACTTTTCCAACTCCTATGCGGGTGCGGTGCAAGGGAGTGGCGAACCATCGCGTCTTCTCCAGCCCGGCCGTGCCGCAAGCCGAAAAGGCCCGGCGGTCTGCGGGGGCGAGGTGGTTGCGCAAAATCGCCACTCGGCGGCGAGGCGGGTCGTCGGCGGCCCGGGTCTCGAAAGCGGCGCAATTTTCGGCGGGCCAGGCTTTCACCCGGCTGTCGGAGGGGTCAGTAGATCGCGGGTGTGCCGGGCGGGCGGGTCTTGAAGCGCTTGTGCACCCACAGGTATTGCTCAGGCGCCTCGCGCACCATCTGCTCGATGCAGGCGTTGACGCGGGCGGTGTCGGTTTCCACGTCAGTACCGGGGAAGCCATCCAGCGGCGCGCCGAGGCGCAGCGCGTAACCCTGCCCGCCGGGCAGGCGGCGATGGAAGAACGGGATCACCAGCGCGCCGGACATCCGCGCCAGGTGATGGGTGGCGGTGATGGTGGCCGCCGGCACGCCGAAGAACGGCACGAACACGGTGTCCTTGCTGCGCATGTCCTGGTCCGGCGCGTACCACAGCGTGCCGCCGCCGCGCAGGTACTTCACGGTGCCGCGGATATCGTCCTTCTCGAACATCGCGTCGGCGTAGTCCAGCCGCGCGCGCAGCACCACCCACTCGAACACGGCCGAGTCCATCCGGCGGTACATGCCGGCGATGCGGATGCGCTGCGAGACCAGCCGCGCGCACAGTTCCAGGTGCGAGAAGTGCCCGCCGACCAGCAGCACGCCCTTGCCCTGCGCGCGCGCCGCTTCGAGGTGTTCCAGCCCCTCGATGCGGGTCGGGATGCTGGCCATGCGCCGGTCGCTGCCCATCCAGCCCAGCGCGAACTCCACCAGCATCAGGCCGATGTCGCGCAGGTTCGCGTCGACCAGCGCGGCGCGCGCAATGGCATCGAGTTCGGGAAAGCACAGCGCGATGTTCGCCGCGGCGATGCGCCGTCGCGCGGAGGGAACCCGCGGCACCAGCGCGCCGAGCCGGCGGCCAAGCCACATCAGCGCGCGCTGCGGCAGCCGCGCGATCAGCCAGATCGCGCCCACGCCCAGCCACGCCGGCCAGTGGCGCGGCGCGAGCAGCGAACGGGTGAAGGTGGGGCGGGGCATGCCGGGCATCGTGCGCATTGTAGTGGAGGCGGGGAAGCGGGAACGGCGGGCGGCAGCGTGTCGCATGCTTCAGTCCCGTGTGCCGTTCCCGCCCACCCGCTCTCGTATACTGCCGCGTTGGACTGACGGGCATTGACGTTGCGCTATCTCTACACCCTCGCGATGTTCCTGGTGACGCCGCTGCTGGTATTGCGGCTGCTGGCGCGCGGGGTGCGTTCGCGGCCCTACCACCGGCGCTGGCCGGAACGGTTCGGCTTCTTCGATCCGCCCGGCTTCAGCGGCAGCCTGTGGGTGCACGCGGTGTCGGTGGGCGAGGTGAATGCGGCCGAGCCGCTGATCAAGGCGTTGCGGCGGGATTACCCGAACGCGCCGCTGGTGGTCACCACGGTCACGCCGACCGGCACGGCGCGCGTGCAGCAGCTGTTCGGCGACAGCGTGTTCCACGTCTACCTGCCGTATGACCTGCCGTACGCGGTGGGCCGCTTCCTGAAGAAGGTCCGGCCGCGGCTGGCGCTGATCGTGGAAACCGAGATCTGGCCGAATCTGTACTTCGCCTGCCGCCGGCGCGGCATCCCGCTAATGATCGTCAACGCGCGATTGTCGGAACGCTCGCTGCGCGGCTACAAGCCGCTGCGCGGGTTGCTCCGTTCGGCGCTGCGCTGCGTGCGCCTGATCGCCGCGCAGTCGCGCACCGACGCCGCGCGCTATCGCCTGCTCGGCGCCGATCCGGAGCAGGTGCTGGTGACCGGCAACATGAAGTTCGACATGCCGATACCGGACGGCGCGGTGGCCGAAGGCGCATCGATGCGCGGGCACTGGGGTCCGCGGCGACCGGTGTGGATGGCGGCCAGCACTCACGAGGGCGAGGAGCTGGCGGTACTGGAAGCGCACCTGCAGGTATTGAAGCGATTGCCCGATGCGCTGCTGCTGCTTGCGCCGCGCCATCCGGAACGCTTCCGGGCAGTCGAGCATGCGGTGCGCAGCCTCGGCTTCACGACCGCCACGCGCAGTCTCGAGGGCGTGCCGTCCGCATCGCACCAGGTCTTCGTGATCGACGCCATGGGGCAGTTGATGCCGTTCTTCGCGGCCTCGGACCTCGCCTTCGTCGGCGGCAGCCTGGTGCCGATCGGCGGCCACAACGTGCTGGAGCCGGCGGCCCTGTCGGTGCCGGTGCTGGTGGGTCCGCGGACCTTCAACTTCGAGGAGATCACCCGCAGCCTGATCGAAGAAGGCGGCGCCGAGCGCGTGGCGGATGCCGAGCGGCTGGGGCCGGCCGTGCTGCAGTTGCTGCTCGATGCGGCGAAGCGCGCACGGATGGGGCAGGCTGCGCAGTGCGTGTTCGATCGCGAGCGCGGCGCGGTGCAGCGGGTCATGCGGCTGATCGACACCTTGCTGCAGGAATGACGGTGCAAAAACAGGACGGCCGGGCGTGGCCCGGCCGTCTCCGCGTGCAACGTGAGGCGGTTTACTGCAGCAGCGCGTTGATAGCCTCGATGTCCTTCAGCTCGGCCGTGCCCGCGGTCTGCTTGAGCAGCAGCTTGTTCAGGATGAACTGGTGGCGGGCCTGCGAGTAGCTGCTTTCCGAGGAGGTCAGGGTCTGGATCGCCAGCAGCACGTTGGTCATCGTCTGGGTGCCGACATCGAAGCCGGCACGGGTCGCCTCGAGCGCCTTGCGGCCGGAGTCCACCGAAGCCTTGGCCGATTCCACCTGGGCGATGCCGGCGATCACCGAGCGGTAGTAGTTGAGCGTGTCGCGTACCACCTGGCGCCGCTGCGCTTCCAGCGCGTCGGTGGCGGCATCGCGCTGGTAGATCGACTGGCGCACGCGCGACTGGGTCGCGCCGCCGGAGAAGATCGGCACGTTCAAGGTCAACCCGATCGTGGTCGAGGCGGGGTCGCGGTAGCGGCCGGAGGCGTCGCTTTCCGACCAGCCGGCGCCCTTGCCGTAGGAGACGCCGGCGGTGATCGTCGGCAGGTGGGCGGCGCGCGCGGCGCTGATGTTGTGCTGGGCCGTCTCCACGTTGTATTTCTGCGTGAGCAGGTTGGGATTGGTTTCCAGCGCCTGCTTGACCCAGCTTTCCTGGTCGGCCGGCGCCGGCGGCTGCATCGGCAGGTCGTCGCGCAGCTTCTTCAGGTCGCCGGTCGGCTTGCCGGTGATCTGGGTGAGCGCCTCGCGCGCATCGTTCAGCGCATTCTGCGCAGCGATGGTCTGCGACTTGGCCGCCTCGTAATAGGCCTTGGCCTGGTACACGTCGGTGATCGCCGAGAGGCCGACCTTGAAGCGCTGGTCGGACTGCTCGTACTGCTGGCGGAAGGCGTCCTCGTTGGCCTTGGCGTAGGTCAGCTCGTCTTCGCTGGTCAGCACGCCGAAGTAGGCCGCGGCCACGCGCCCGTAAAGCTCCTGCGCCGCCGCCTGGTACAGCTCGTCCTGCGCGTCCGACGCCGAGTGGGCGGCCTTGAGGTTGGCGTACTTGCTGAAGTCGAGCACGGTCTGGCTGAGCGTACCCTTGATCGTGCGCGCGCGGCTGTGGCCGATCTGGTTGCCGCCGTTGGTCTGGCTCAGGCTCATGCTTGCGTCGATCTGCGGCAGCAGCGACGCGCGTGCCTGGTCCACCCCTTCGCCGATGGCCAGGCGGGTGGCGTCGGCCTGCGACAGCACCGGATCATTGGCGCGCGCTTCGCGATAGGCATCGAGCAGATCCTCGCCATGGCTGGGCAGCGAGATGGCGGCCAGGGCCAGTGCAAGAGTGAGCAGCTTCAAACGCATGGGGTGCCTCGTGGGGATCGATTCGGGGGCGAAATCAGAACACGAACCGTTGCGGCGGTTCGGCATGGGTCAGGTAGGGCAGATCGGTTTCGAACAGGGTTTCCTCGCGATAGCGGCCGGCGCCTTCATGGGTGAGCAAGGTGGCCTGCTGCACCGGCGACTGGCCGCGGACGACCAGCGCGCGCGCGCCGGGCTTGAGCCAGGTCAGCCAGCGCGGCGGGATCGCGTGCACCGCACCGGTCACCACCAGTGCGTCGAACAGGCCATCGGGCTGCCATGCATTGACCGCCTCGCCGGTGGCCAGGGTGGCATTGGCGATGCCGGCGGCCTGCAGGCGTTGCGCGGCGGCGGCAATGAAATCGGCATGGATGTCGACGCTGGTCACCTGGGCGGACAAGGTGGCCAGGCAGGCGGTGAGAAAGCCCGAACCGGTGCCTATTTCCAGCACGTGGTCGGTGGGCAGCAGTTCCAGCGCCTGCAGCACGCGGCCTTCCACCACCGGCTTCATCATCACTTCGCCGTGACCCAGCGGCAGGCACAGGTCGGCGAACGCCAGCTGGCGGTGTTCGGCGGCGACGAAGTCTTCGCGGCGCACGCGGCTGATCACGTCCAGCACGCGGCCGTCCAGTACTTCCCACGGGCGCACCTGGTTTTCCACCATGTTCAGTCGCGCCTGCTCGATATTCATCGCCATCTGCTTGTGTCCCGTGCGGATCGAAAAAGGTCAAAAAGGATAAGCGCTGGCGCCTGCCCCTACAATGACGTGCCCCGACAGTGACAAGCCTGCCGGTTGCATGGCAGGCCACGAAGTGCCGGAAGTCATCGCGAGGGGTTGACGGGCGTCACCCGTTGCCGCGCGCAGGCGGAAAGGCGCCGAAACCATGGTTCCGGCGCCATCTTGGAAAATAATTGAACCGCCGCGTATAATAAAGCGAGAATTTCCGTTTGGGAAGGTGGAGGCATGAATACCAGCGCGCAAATCAGGCCCCAGGGTCCCGGTCGCCCGAAGGACATGGAGAAGCGTGCGGCCATCCTGGTGGCGGCGAAGGCCCTGTTCATCCGCAACGCGTTCGCCGGTACCAGCATGGACGCGATCGCGGCGGATGCCGGCGTGTCCAAGCTCACCGTGTACAGCCACTTCGGCGACAAGGACAACCTGTTCCGCGAAGTGATCCGTTCGCGCATCCAGGACCTGCTGCCGGAGGAAACCTATTTCTTCGATCCGCACGCCGACATCCGCGACATCCTGCTGCGGGTGGCGTTGACCCATGCCCACCTCGATTGCAACGCCGAGACCGTGGGCACGTTCCGCGCCATTCTCAGCGACTGCCGCCAGGGCAACCCGCGCTACGGCAAGCTGATCTGGGAAGAGGGCGCGGCGCGTACGCATGGTTTGATGGAACGCCTGCTGCAGCAGGCGGTTGACGCCGGCCAACTCGATATCGACGACGTGGCGCGCGCCAGCGGGCAATTCCTCAGCCTGATCAAGGGCAACCTGATGATGCGCCAGATGTTCGGCTGCACCGAATGCCCGGCAAGTTACAACCAGGAAATCGAGGCGACGGCGCGTGCTGGCGTGGCCACCTTCCTGCGTGCGTTTCTACCGCGCGCGCACTGACTCCAGTCGACAGATCACCTGGTAGTCGGGCTGGCCTTTGCCCGGCTTGATGCCGCCGGTTGCGGACGCGACGCTCTGGATCATGGGCCGGATGGCACGCGTTGGCTAATGGGTCCGGACCCGCCCGGTGTGCGAGACTCCGCCGAGAGATTTTCAGCGCCCATCTTCCGGAGCGAAGGTTGTCTGATGAAGCTTCAAGTACCGTTTGTGCAATTGCCCCTGCAGTTCGACGCAGCCCGGCTGATGGCCGAGATCGATGCGCTCGGCGCAGATAAATGGATCGAGCATCCTCAGAAATACCCTGGGAATTTTGCGTTGCCGCTGATTTCGGTCAACGGCGATCCCGCCAGCGATGCGATTTCCGGGCCGATGCGACCCACCCCCTCGCTGGGGCAGTGCCCGTATCTGATGCAGGTGCTCCATCGCGTCGGCGCGGTATGGGGGCGCACCCGTCTGATGAAACTCAGCGGCCACGCCGAGGTGACCCCGCATACGGATCTCAGCTATTACTGGCGTGAGCGCGTGCGCGTGCATGTGCCGATTCGCACCAAGCCCAGCGTGCGCTTCTTCTGCGGCGACAGCGAAGTGAACATGGCGGCGGGTGAGTGCTGGATATTCAATACCTGGCTCAACCATCGCGTCGTCAATGGCGACGACGACGAGCGGATCCATCTGGTTGCGGACAGCGTCGGCAGCGAACCGTTCTGGCGACTGGTCGGAGCCGGCAGGGTGCCCGGGCACGGTGAAGTGCAGGACTGGCGCGCCGAGTCGGTGATGCCGGTGTCCGACACCATCCCCAGGCTGATGTACGAATCGGACAACGTGCCGCAGGTGATGACGCCGTGGGAGATGCGGGAGCATCTGGCGTTCCTGCTCGGTGATACACGAGCGCATCCCCAGGTCAACGCCGCGCGATTCGCGGTGGCGCGCTTCAACTTCATCTGGCGGGCGCTGTGGGCGCAATTCGGTACTGACCGGAGCGGCTGGCCGGACTATCGCAGGGCCCTGGACGAGTTCAGGCAGCACATGGAGCAAGTCGCGGAACCCTTGCAGCTGGCCTGCGGAATGCAGTTCATGACGGGTTTGCACGCGGGCGTGCTTGACGTGGCGCTGGCAGACCGCAATCAGGATTTCGGTGCGCGCGAGACGCGTCCACCCGCCTTTGGCGCTCCGGCTTCGAGCGAGCATGATCCGGTTTTCGATCGCCCCGTGTTCATTGTTTCGTCCCCCCGCTCAGGTTCGACCCTGTTGTTCGAAACGTTGGCGCAAGCGAACGGGCTGTATACCATCGGCAAGGAAAGCCATGCTCTCATCGAAGACATGATGGCGTTGAATCCCGGGTTGCTCGGCTTCGAATCCAACCGTTTGACGGCGAGTGCAGCCACACCCGCGGTGGCGGAGGAACTGCGCCGGCGGATGTGGGCCGAGCTGCGTGATCGCGATGGCGCGGCGCCGACCGGCGCGCCGTCGCGCGTGCTCGAAAAGACCCCGAAGAACTCCCTGCGCGTGCCGTTCCTGGCCGAGGTGTTCCCGCAGGCACGATTCATCTACCTGTATCGCGATCCGCGGCAGACGCTCAGCAGCATGATCGAGGCGTGGCAATCGGGCCGCTTCCGCACTTATGCGGATCTCCCCGATTGGGAAGGCTTGCCGTGGTCGATGCTGCTGGTGCCCGGCTGGCGCGACCTGAAGGGGCGCCCGCTGCAGCAGATCGTGGCGGCGCAGTGGGAGATCACCACGCGAGTCCTGCTGGACGACTTGAGCGCCCTGCCTGCCGGGCGCTGCCAGGTGGTGCATTACGACACCTTCCTGGCGAATCCGGCCAATGAAGTGGGGCGGTTGTGTGAGTGGCTAGACCTGACGTGGGATCGGGCGCTGGACAAGGCACTGCCACTGTCGCGCTATACCGTGTCCGAGCCGTCAGCGGACAAGTGGCGTCGCCACGCCGATCTGATCGAGGAAGTGTTGCCCGCCCTGCAGGCCACGCGTGATCGTGCGGAGCGCTTCGTCGGGCGCTGAAGTCGCGTGTTGCGTCGAGCCGCCACGCGCGGCCTTCACTCGGCTTTTTCGTGCACGTTTCTACGCTGCGCGGGGTTTCGACGGCACCTGCGGGTCTGCCGCGGAACATCACTCCCCTTCCACGCAGGAGCAAGCCATGGCCAAGACCAAGCCGTTCGTCAGCGACATCGAGAACATCCGCAAGCGCGCACGCCAGGACATCGACAAGGGCGCGATGACGGCGGGCTACCGTGCGGACCGGGCCACCGTGGTCAAGCTGCTCAACCACGCGCTGGCCACCGAACTGGTTTGCGTGCTGCGCTACAAGTACCACTACTACATGGCCTCGGGCATCCACTCGCAGGCGATCAAGGCCGAGTTCCTGCAGCACGCGAACGAGGAGCAGGGCCACGCCGACTTGATCGCCGAACGCATCACCCAGCTCGACGGCAAGCCGAACCTGTCGCCGGAAGGCCTGCTCAGCCGCAGCCATTCCGACTACGTCGAAGGCGAGGACATCGTAGACATGATCAAGGAAGACCTGGTCGCCGAGCGCATCGCGATCGACAGCTACCGCGAGATGATCAGCTATGTCGGCACCGACGACCCGACCACCCGCCGCGTGCTGGAAGGCATCCTGGCGATGGAGGAAGAGCACGCCGAGGACATGAACACGCTGCTGGAACAGCTCGGCAAGAAGGGCGAGCCGGCGAAGCCGTCGCCGGCCCGGAAAGCCGCGGGCAAGCGCGGCTGATCGCGTGCGCGTGCGGCGGCGTGCACGCGCGCCGCGCGACGCATCACCAGCCGGCCAGCGCCAGCTTGCCGATCGTGCTGCCCGATTCCAGCCGGCGATGCGCCTCGCGCAGGTTCGCCGCATTGATCGGCACCAGCGTTTCGGTGCGCGTGCAGCGCAATTCACCCGCATCGATCAAGCTGGCGATCCGTTCGAGGATGCGGCCCTGCTCGGCCATGTCGGGGGTGTTGAAGCGCGCGCGGGCGAACATGAATTCCCAGTGGATGCCGATGCATTTGGCCTTGTACGGGTCGCCGATCCTCAGCGCGCCGGCCGGCTCCACGATCAGGCCGACGTGGCCTTGCGGCGCGAGCAGCTGGCCGATCGCATCCCAGTAGTGATCGGTATCGGCGAGGTTGAGCGCCGCGTCGACCTGGCCGAAGCCCAGCGCTTCCAGCTGCGGTGCCAGCGCGTGGCGATGGTTGACCACGTGCAGCGCGCCCATCGTGCGGCACCACTCCGTGGTCTCGTTGCGCGAAGCCGTGGCGATCACGGTGAAGCCGGCGCGCCGCGCCAGCTGGATAGCGATCGAGCCGACCCCGCCGGCGCCGCCGATCACCAGCAGCGACTTGTCTTCGCCGCCGTGCTCGCTGTCGAACGGCATGCGCTGGAACAGCAACTCCCACGCGGTGATCGCGGTCAGCGGCAGCGCCGCTGCCTCGGCCAGATCCAGCGACCGCGGCGCATGGCCGGCCAGGCGTGCGTCGACCAGCTGGAACTGCGCGTTGCTGCCGGGGCGGGTGACGTCGCCGGCGTAGTACACGCGATCGCCCGGCTGGAAGCCGTCGACCGATGCGCCGACGGCCTCGACGACGCCGGCGGCGTCGTAGCCGAGCACCTTCGGTTGCGCCTCGACCTGCGGCTTGGGCGAGCGGACCTTGGTGTCGACCGGATTCACCGACACAGCCTCGACGCGCACCAGCAGGTCGTGCGCGCCGGGCACGGGCGTGGGCAGTTCGACGTCGAGCAGCGACTGCGGGTCGTCGATCGGCAAGTAGCGGGTGAGTGCGACGGCTTTCATGCTTGCGACTCCGTGGGGACGTTGAACGGCACCGGCGGTGGATTGCGCTCGGCGAACATGCCGTTCCAGTAGGGGTAGTAAGGATACGGCGGCGTCACCGCGCTGGCAGCATCCAGCCGCGCGACCTGCGCCGCATCGAGCGCCCAGCCCACCGCGCCCAGGTTGTCGCGCAGCTGCTGCTCGTTGCGCGCGCCGATCAGCACGCTGGACACGCTGGGCCGCTGCAGCAGCCAGTTCAACGCGACCTGCGGCACGCTCCTGCCGGTTTCCGCGGCCACCGCGTCCAGCGCATCGACCACGCGGTACAGCCGCTCCTCGTCCACCGGCGGCGCGAAGCCGGCGGTGTCGTGCAGGCGGCTGCCGGGCGGCAGCGGCTGGCCGCGGCGGATCTTGCCGGTGAGCCGGCCCCAGCCGAGCGGACTCCACACGATCGCGCCGAGGCCCTGGTCCAGCCCCAGCGGCATCAGCTCCCACTCGTAGTCGCGGCCGACCAGCGAGTAGTAGGCCTGGTTCGCCACGAAGCGCGAGTAACCCAGCTTGTCGGCGGCGGCCTGCGATTTCATCAGCTGCCAGCCGGAGAAATTCGACGCGCCGAGGTAGCGCACCTTGCCGGCGCGCACCAGGTCGTCCAGCGTCGACATCACCTGTTCCACCGGCGTCATTGCGTCGAAGTGGTGCAGCTGCAGCAGGTCGATGTAGTCGGTGCCCAGGCGTTTCAGCGCGCGCTCGACGCCGCCGATCAGGTGGTGGCGCGAGGCCCCGGCGTCGTTCGGGCCGTCGCCCGCGCGCAGCGAGATCTTGGTCGAGACGATCGCCTGCTCACGCCGGCCCGTCAGCGCGGCGCCCAGGATCGATTCCGACGCGCCATCCGAATAGACGTCCGCCGTGTCGAACAGGTTCACGCCGGCATCGCGGCAGATGTCGATCAGCCGTTTCGCCTCGGTGACGTCGGTATTTCCCCAGGCGCTGAACAGCGGCCCCTTGCCGCCGAACGTGCCGGCGCCGAAACCGAGCGCGGGCACCTTGAAGCCGGAAGCGCCGAGATAGCGGTGGTCCATGATGCAGTCCTTCGAAGTCAGAGTGAGGTGTCGGCGCAGGCCGCGGCGGTCGTGATGCGCGCTGGCCGGGAACTCAACCGCACGCTCCACAGCGCCACGGCGAAGCCGAGCACGGTGACCAGCGCCGCGGCCCAGGTCACTGCGCCCAGGCCGGGGCCGTGGCTGATCACCGCGCCGCCCAGCCACGCGCCGATCGCGTTGCCGAGATTGAACGCGGCGATGTTGAAGCTCGACGCCAGCACCTGGCCGCCGCCGGCGGCCTGCTGCAGCACGCGCAACTGCAGCGGTGCCACGGTGGCGAACGCGGCGATGCCGAGCAGGCCGGTGAACGCGATCGTCGCCGGCTTGCTGTGCAGGGCGAACGTCATCGCGGCCAGCACGATCGCCAGCGCCGCCAGCGAGCCGAGCAGGGCCGGTACCAGGGCACGATCGGCAAGGCGGCCGCCGAGCAGGTTGCCGATCACCAGGCCGCCGCCGAACACCAGCAGGATCGGCGACACCGCGCTGTCGGCGAAGCCGGTGACGCGGGTCAGGATCGGCTGGATGTAGGTGAACACCGCGAACACGCCGGCGAAGCCGAGCACGGTCACCAGCAGGCCGAGCAATACCTGCGGCCGCGCGATGCCTTTCAGCTCTTCCATGAAGCGCACCGGCGCGGCGTCGCCGCGGTCGGCCGGCACCAGGGTGGCGATGATCGCGGTGGCCAGCACGCCGATCGCGCTGACTGCCCAGAACGTGGCGCGCCAGCCGAACGCGTGGCCCAGCCACGCGCCGGCCGGCACGCCGAGCAGGGTGGCCACGGTCAGGCCGGTGAACATGATCGAGATCGCCGAGGCCTTGCGGTCCTCCGCCACCAGTCCGGTCGCCACCACCGCGCCCACGCCGAAGAAGGTGCCGTGGGCCAGCGAGGTAATCACCCGCGCGATCATCAGCACGCTGTAGCTTGGCGCCAGCGCGCTGGCCAGGTTGCCGATGGTGAAGATCAGCATCAAGGCGAGCAGCGCGGTCTTGCGCGGCAGCCGGCTGGTCGCCGCGGTCAGCAGCGGCGCGCCGACGAACACGCCCAGCGCATAGCCGGAGATCAGCAGACCGGCGGCCGCGATGCCGACGTGCAGGTCGGCGGCAACCTGCAGCAGCAGGCCCATGATCACGAATTCGGTGGTGCCGATGCCGAACGCGCCGGCGGTTAGCGCGTACAGCGCCAGCGGTGTACGGGGTCGGGGAGAAGGGGAGCGCATCGGGGTCGTCCGGAGGAAAAGAGACGCAGCTTAGGCGCTTGCCTTTTCGCCAAGAACCACCAGGATGGCTAATCATTATCAACAAAAGATTGAAAGTCATGGATCGCATCGGCGACCTCAGTCTGTTCCTGCGCGTGCTCGACCTCGGCTCGATCAGCGCCGCGGCGCGCAGCCTCGACCTGTCGGTGGCGGTGGCCAGCCAGCGCCTGAAGCGGCTGGAGCGCGAGCTCGGCGTGCGCCTGCTGCACCGGACCACGCGCCAACTGCACGCCACGCCCGAAGGCGCCGCGCTGGCCGAGCAGGGGCGTACGCTGGTGGAGGACCTGGAAGCGCTCACCGGCGGCCTGCGCCAGTCCGCCACCGAGGTCAGCGGCACCTTGCGGGTGACCATCCCGGCCTCGTTCGGGCAGCAGTACATCTCGCCGCTGCTGCCGGAGTTCCTCGCCCTGCATCCGCGGGTGAAGCTCAGCGTGAACCTCAACGACCAGATCCTGGATCTGGTCGGTTCCGGTTTCGACCTGGGCATCCGTGTCGGCGCGCTGGGCGATTCCGGCCTGGTCGCGCGCCAGCTGGCGACCAACCGGCGCGTGCTGTGCGCATCGCCGGATTACCTGCGCCGGCATGGCGCGCCGCGCACGCCGGCGGATCTGGCCACCCACGACTGCCTGCTGCTGGTCGGCAGCCAGGGCCGGCAGGACGTCTGGCGCTTCACCGACCGCAAGGGCCGCGAGATCGCGC
This sequence comes from Rhodanobacter sp. LX-99, assembly GCF_018599185.1. Lineage (NCBI taxonomy): Bacteria > Pseudomonadati > Pseudomonadota > Gammaproteobacteria > Lysobacterales > Rhodanobacteraceae > Rhodanobacter > Rhodanobacter sp. LX-99. The sequence continues at coordinate 2,285,369 of NZ_JAHFVL010000001.1, forward strand.
AACGGGTGCAGGGCCGTTTCGAGAGCAACCAGGGCGAACTGCTGCGCGACGCGGTGGTGGCCGGGCTCGGCATCGCGCTGCATTCGGTCTGGCACGTGCACGAGCAACTGCGCGCCGGCCGGCTGCAGGTGCTGCTGCCGGACTATCCGATCGCCGCCACCGGCATCCACGCGGTGATGCCGCAGCGCCGGCTGGTGCCGCCGCGGGTGCGCGCGTTCGTGGATTTCCTGGTCGAGCGGCTGGGCGAGCATCCGCCGTGGGAGCGCTGAGCTTGTAAGCTTCGAGCATCCCCCGCAGGAGTCGCCCGATGCAGACCCAGGACACTTCGAACCCGCCGCGCCACGGCATCCGCCGCGCCATCCTGGCCTTGCTCGCGTTGCTGGTGCTGTGCGTGGCGGCGCTGATGTGGTGGTGGGACAGCGAGCCGCCGCTGTTCGAGCCGGCGGCGGTGACCCAGGCGCAGATGCAGCAACTGAGGCGTCCGCTCAGCACCGGCGCCACCACCACGGTCACCCTGATCACCTCGGTGCGCACCCTGCTCGACAAGCGCGGCGGCTACCTCAGCAACGACAAGCTGCCGCCGGGCGTGTTCATGGACAACGTCCCCAACTGGGAATTCGGCTCGCTGACCGCGTTGCGCGACCTGGTGCGCGCGCTGCGCAACGACTTCAGCCGCTCGCAGACGCAGTCGACCGAGGACAAGGACCTGGCCGAGGCCGATCCGCTGCTCAACAGCCCGAACGACCGCTGGCTGCTGCCCAGCTCGGAAAGCCAGTACCGCAAGGCGATCAAGCATCTGGACGGCTATCTGGGCCGGCTCGGCGACAGCGACGACAGCAACGCGCACTTCTACGCGCGTGCCGACAACCTGGCCGACTACCTGCAGGTCGCCTCGGCGCGGCTGGGCTCGCTGTCGCAGCGGCTGTCGGCCAGCGTGGGCCAGATCCGCCTCGGCGATGTTCCCTCGGTCGACGCGCCGGCCGAAGCCGGCACGGCGCGCGCGCCCGGCGGCGGCCGCCTGGTGAAGACCTCGTGGACCCGGATCGACGACAACTTCTACGAGGCGCGCGGCTACACCTGGACCCTGTTGGAGCAACTCAAGGCGTTCCAGCAGGATTTCGGCCCGATCCTGCGCAGCAAGCACGCCGACGTCAGCCTGCAGCAGGTGATCCGCGAACTGGAGGAAGCGCAGCGCCCGCTGCACAGCCCGATGGTGCTGAACGGTTCGCCGTTCGGCTTCTTCGCCAACCACTCGCTGGTGATGGCGAACTACGTGTCGCGCGCCAACGCGGCGCTGATCGACCTGCGCGAATTGCTCAAGCGCGGCTGACCAGAACGGACAAACCCCGCCGAAGCGGGGTTTGTCCGTGCACCGGCGCGGCGGCCACCGGGCTCAGTCGCTGATGGCATCCTGGTAACGCTGGAAGCCGGCCACGATCTCGGCCTTCGCCTCGTCGGCGCCGACCCAGCCCTCCACCTTCACCCACTTGCCCTTCTCCAGGTCCTTGTAGTGCTCGAAGAAGTGGCCGATGCGTTCCAGCCAGTGCGGCGAGACGCCCTTCATGTCGTTGATGTGCGCATAGCCCGGGAACACCTTGGGCGACGGGATCACCACCAGCTTCTCGTCGCTGCCGGCCTCGTCGGTCATCTTCAGCATGCCGACCGGGTGGCAGCGGATCACCGAGCCGACGGCCAGCGGCAGCGGCAGGATCACCACTGCGTCCAGCGGGTCACCGTCGCCGCCCAGCGTGCGCGGCACGTAGCCGTAGTTGCACGGATAGCGCATCGGCGTGGACAGGATGCGGTCGACGAAGATCGCGCCGCTTTCCTTCTCCACCTCGTACTTGACCGGCTCGGCATCCTTGGGGATTTCGATGATGACGTTGATTTCGTCCGGCACGTTGCGACCGGCGGAGACGAGGTGCAGACCCATGGAATGTCCTTGGCGGTAAGGGGGGAAAGAAGGTTCGCAAGAATACGCCAAACGCTGCTGCGACGCAGCAACGGCGACCCCGCCACGGCAACGGTCAGGCCTTCTTCGGCTTCCGGTAAGGCCGCTCGCGCAGCCATTTGGTGGCGATCCACTTCTCGCCCTGCAGCACCGGCAGTCCAGCGTGCAGCGAACTCCGGTCGCCGCCTTCATAGGCGAAATACACGGCCGTGCCACGCCGCGCGGTGACGGTGAGGCCGATCTCGGGGAACGCCGTGCCGCCGCCTTGCGCGGGCGTGTTCAGGTACATCACCACGCTGGCAACGCGCTGCCCGCCCACCGCGGTGATCGCGCCGTAGCCGGGCTGCTCCGGGTCGAACCAGTCGAAATGCGGCTCGTATTCCTGGCCCGGCAGGTAGTGCAGGATCTGCAGGCCTTCGCCGTGGCTCGCCGGCACGCCGAGCAGGGTAGCCAGGCGCTGCTCGATGCGGCCGACCAACGGCACTTCGTTCAAGGTAAAGAACATTCCTTCGCTGGTGCGCCGCTGGTCCACCTGGTGGCGGCCCTCGCTGTCGACGGTGAGCGCGCGCTGCAGCCGCGGCCGCGCCAGCGCGATCAGATCGTCGCATTCCTCTGCGCTGAGGATGTTCTCCAGCACCCGCAGCGCCGGCACGTCGACGCTGAGCGAGACGCCGACGGCGTGGCCGTCGATGCAGACTTCCGGCGCCTCGGGGTGTTTCGTGCGCAGGCCCTGCGGCGATCCCTTGGCGGTGCTGGCAAGCAGCGTGGCCAGCGGCAGCTTCAGCACCTCGGCGACGATGCCGCGGCTCTGCCGCGGGTCGTAGCCGTTCTCCTTCAGCAGCCGCAGCACTTCCGGCACGCCGTGCCCGGCCCGGGTCGTGGCCAGGATCCATTCGCGCAGTTCGGGGCTGATGGTGGTGCGTGGGTGCATGGTTCACAGGATTGATCAGGCCGTGCAGAGCTTACTTCACACTGCAGCGCTGCCGGGGTTCGATCGATTCATTCGCGATCTGCATGTCGATGTCGTCCAGGCAGCGGCCAAACAGTTGCATGGCCTCCCGCAATTCCTGGGTGGACAGGCCGCAATAGCCCAGCATCAGGCCAGGCCTCGAAGGCGCGTGGATGTAGTGAGGCGCCATGGTGTACAGGCCCAGGCCGCGCTCATGGGCCAGGTCGATCAGCTGCTGCACCTGCGCGTGGTCGTAACCGGGCATCCACGCCACCACGTGCATGCCCGCGGGTGAATCGACCACTTCGACCCGCGACCCGGCGTATTGCTGCAAGCCGCGAATCAGTTCGTCGCGGCGCGCCTTGAGCTCCTTGCGCGCCAGTCGCAGATGCCTTTCGAAGCCGCCACTTTCCATGAAATGCGCAAGTGCGGCCTGCGCGATGCCTGGGCAGGAGAAGTCGCTGAGAAACTTCGCGTTGATGAAGTCGTCCCGCAGCGCCACCGGCAGCACGACGTAGGCCAGCCGCAGGGATCCGAACAGCACCTTGGAGAAGCTGCCGACATAGATCACGCGGTCGTGCTGATCGAGCGATCGCAGGGCAGCCAGGGGCTGGGCGTCATAACGGAACTCGCCGTCGTAGTCGTCCTCGAGAATCCAGCAGCGCTGCGCTTCCGCATGGCGCAGCAGCTCCAATCGCCGCGGCAGCGACATGGCCACGCCGGTGGGGAACTGGTGCGAGGGCGTCACGCAGATCAGTGGCGGGGACGGCCTTGGCAGCGCGGCGCAGAGCAGGCCATCCTCGTCCACCGGCACGGCACAGACGCGCGCGCCATGGGATACCAGCGCCTGGTAGGCGCCGAAATAATGAGGCTCCTCGATGACTACCGGATCACCCTCGTTCAGCAGCACGCGGGCAGTGAGCGAAATGGCCTGCTGGGTTCCGCTGACGATCAGCACGTTCTCGGGCAACGCCTGCACGCCGCGTCGGCGGGCCAGGTATTCGCAAACCTGCTCGCGCAGTGGCAGCGAACCCTGGGAAGAGATGGCACTGGTTGGCGTATAGGTGGCCGCGCGCGCCAGCTCGCGCCCCCATGCCTCGTTCAGGGAGGGATTGAGCAGTGGATTGCCATATTGCAGGTTGTAGCGCAAACCCTGATGGGTGCGGGCGATCTTCCGATCCTGTATCCCGCGCGCCCGATGCGCGTAGCGCGAGGGGGGAGTGATCGAACGCTCGATCTGGTGCGGCGGTTGGCCTATCTGCAGCTTGGCCACGTAGCTGCCCGAACCAACTCGCGCTTCGATGAAGCTTTCGGCGCGCAACTGCTCGTAGGCCGCCAGCACGGTAGTGCGCGAGAGTTCCAGTTGCTGTGCCAGCTCTCGCGTGGCAGGCAGTCGCGAGCCCGCCCTGATGCGGCCGTCGAGGATAGCGGCCCTCAAGGCTCGGGTGAGCTGGGCGTACTGCGGCCCATTGCCGTCAAGAATGAGAAACATGCCAGATCTCCGAGGGGTTTCAGAAATGCTGTCGTTGGATTTTTCCATCGCGACGCGGGGGAAAGCGCTGCGATGGCAAGCGAGCTTAGGTGCTGCGGTGGTCCGGTACGTGCGGCAGAAGTCATGCCGTCGGCAGATCTGTCGATATGGCGAACAACGATCGGCAGCGGTGGAGCAGGGACCTTCGGGTGAATGCGCCGGTGCCGAAGCGGATCGTCTTCGCCGCCCTTGTCGACCGGGCTGTTTCCGCATGTGCACGCCGAGGTGGCGCAAGTTTTCACGGTGGTCAAAAAACAGGAACACCGCCGGCATGCCGGCGGTGTTCCTGGTTCAGCACTTCCGGATGATCAGAAGTCGTAGTTCACGCCGAAGCGCACGTAGCGCGGCGTCTGCGCCGTGAACGGACGCAGGTAGTTGACGCCCTGACGCGCGTAGGTCTGCGTCGTCTCCTGCTGGTCAAGCACGTTGTAGACCATCACGTTGAAGCCCAGGCGCCGCTGCGCCCACTCCGGCCGGTACTCCGCGCTCAGGCTTAGCAGGTAGGTCCACGGGTTGTGCGTCTCGCCCGGCGACGAGGGCTGGCCATTGCAGAAGTGGTAGTACGTGCCGTAGCCCAGTCCCGGATTGGTGTTGTTGGCATACAGGCCAAGGCAGCTCCTGGGCGCGCCCGACATGACCGTCAGGTTGCCGGAGAGCATCCACGCCGGGTTCAACTGGTAGGAACCGTACGCCTTGATCTGGTGACGCCGGCTGTTGGCCAGCTCGCCATTGGCGTAGTCCATGATCTGCGCGTAATCCCAGTCGGACGTGGCCGACACGTCGGTCTGGCCGACGTCGGTCTTCACCTGGCCTTCGCTGTTGCCGTAGCTGCGCGACCACAGGTAGTCGATCTTGCCCTGCCACTTGCCGTCGAACGGATGCTCCAGGTACAGATCCAGGCCGTAGTACTTGCGCTTCATTGTGGTGTTGAAGTGGAAGTCGTTCTTCCAGTCCATCTGCACGGTGTAGTAGCCGCCGGCCAGCTTCGGGATATTGAAGTAGGAGGTGCTGCCCGGGTTGATCAGGATGCTGCCGGGTACCTGCGTGGCGTCGTAGCTGTTCGGATCGATGCCCATCGCGTTCATCTTCGCGATGATCGATACGTTGTCGGCGACATCGTCGATGGCGTTGCGCAGGTTGCGATAGGTGGCCTTGGCGCCGTACACCCACGAGTCGCCCAGCTTCTTGTCGAAGCCGAGGATGTACTCGTCCTGGTACTCCGACTTCAGGTTGGTCGACGCCGCGGTGCGCGGATCGCGTCCCTGGCCGTACTCGCCGTTGTTCGACAGCGGCTGCCCGGCGCCGACGCTGGTGTCGATCGGGGTCAGGCCGGTGGGCACGCCGTTCGCGTCGATGCCGGTGTAGGTGTAGTAGGTGCTGGTGTACAGAGAGGTGCCGGCCGAGCGTTGCGCCACGCTGCTCGGCAACGCGAGGTAGTAGCGGCCGGCATTGCCGTAGACCTTCATGCTGGAGTCGCCGTTGACGTCCCAGCTGAAGCCCACGCGCGGCGCCCACTGCGGCGAGGTCAGGCGCAGATAGGGTTGGCCGTCGCCACCGTAGTTGGTGAACTGGTCGTTGCGCAGGCCGATCTTGACCAGCCAGCGGTCGTTGACCTGCCAGCTGTCCTCGATGTACTGCGCCCGCTGCGCGACGCGGAACGAGCCGTTGTCGTGGTAGCGGTACTGGTAGACGTAGTAGCCGTTGCTGCCCGGGCCGGCTGCCGCGACCCACGGGGAGTTGCGCCAGTCGGCGCCCGCGGCCGCGGTTCCCGGACCGCCCAGGATGTACTGGTTCGGCAGCGGATTGCCGTCGCCATCGGTCATCCGGTCGTAGTACCAGGCATAGCCGGTGCCGCCGGGCGGGAAGTACGTGCCGGCATCGACGTTGGACGAGTTCTGGTTGTCGATACCCGCGGTCAACGTGTGGTCGCCCAGCCTGTAGCTGACGTCGAGGCGCAGATTGGTGTTGGTCGAGCGATGCCCCGGCAGGTTGATCGTCGACACCGTCTGGTTGTTGGTGATGATGTTGCCGCCGGTAACGTCCGGGTTCTGGTTTTCCGGGTGGAAAAGATACGGGTTGGTCGGATCGAATCCGGGTGTCTCGCTGTAATACGTGCCCTTCATCTTGCCGTACAGCGCGCTCACCGTGAGGTCGTCGGTGATGTAGCTGGTGAATTTCGCCGAGTAGAGATCGGCGCCGTTCTTGGTCGAGGTCGCGCCACCGACGTAGTCGGTCTGCTTGTCGCTGTCGTAGTCGTAGTTGTACGTCGTGCCCTGGTACGAATTCTTGCTGGACGCGCCGGTCAGCTCCAGCACGTTGCTGTCGTTGATGTTCCAGTCCAGCTTGCCGTACCACTTCGGCCGGTCCTCGCGGGTGCGGGTATCGAACGGCGCCGTCACCGGACCCACGCCACGGTCGACCGGACTGTTGGAGTTGCCGTTGCCCTGCTCGCGCTCGGCTTCGACGGCGGCGAAGAAGAACAGCTTGTCCTTGATCAGCGGGCCGCCGACGTAGGCATCGACCGTGGTCGTCCACGACTTGTTGTCGACGCGACGACGGTAGATGTTGCCGCGCGAACCGTCACTGTTGACGTAATAGAAATTCTTCGGGTCGCCCTGCAGGTCGGTGGGCGTCCACTGCACCTGGCCACCGAAATGCCACTCGTTGGTACCGCGTTTGCCGACCTGGCTGATCACGCCGCCGTCGGACCGCCCATAAGCGGCGCCGTAGCCGCCACTGAGCACTTCCTGCTGGTCGATCGCGCCGTAGGGCAGGGTCAAGCCGCCGAAGCCGCTCAGCGGGTCGGTGGTGTTGAAACCGTTGATGTAGTACGCGTTCTCGACGACGGAAGAGCCGCCCAGCGACACCACCGAACCGCCGGTAGTGCTCAAGCCGTTGAACAGGCCGCTGCCTTCAACCACGCCCGGAGCCAGCAACGCGATCGCTTCGGCGCTGCGTGCCAGCGGCAGGCGGGCCAGTTGCTGGGACGTGATGACGGTACGGGAGTCGACGCCGGTCACGTCGATGCTGGGCAGCGCGTTGGCCTGCACCGTGACCGCGCTCAGCGTTTGCGCGCCCGCCGCACCCGCGAAGGAAACCTCGGTGCCGGCGCCCACGCGCATCGTGACATGGGAGCGCGTATCGATGGCCTGCCCGTCGCGCTGCAAGGTCACGGTGTAGTCGCCCAGCGGCAGCGAGTCCACCGTGTAGCGGCCGTTCGCATCGACCGCGACCTGGCGGGAGACGCCGGAATTGCTGCGGACCAGCACGCTCTCGCCGCTGCCGGCAGGTGCCTGGCCGAAGATGCTGCCCGTGGTGGCTTGCGCGTGGACCGGTGCCGGTGCGGCAGCGCCGTACAGGCCCAGGGTGATCGCGGCGGCGAGGCTCAATGCGTGCCCCGTCAAGCGGCGCTTGCGAGACTCGTGTTCAATGTTGCTCTTGCGGTTTTTCATGTAACTCCCCGTCTCAGTGATGGTGGAAGCGGATACGGAGGAATGAACCCGCGTCCACCTAGGAATGGAAATTCGGTGCAATGGATCCGCCTTGTTCGGGCAGGCGGCGGCTTGTGCCGGAGACTTGCGGTGGCGTTGCCCGGAACGGTTCAGGCGATCAGCGGACGGTTGCGTCGAAGCTGTTCGCCGAGCGTGTGATGGAAATCGATCAGGCGACTGACGTGAGTGCCGCCGCCGGCGTGGCCGAGGATGTCGTAGAGCTCGGCCAGCCGGGCAGCGCGCGAGTTCGGGTCCAGCGAGCCGCCGACGAGCCCTATGTACGACTGCAGCAGACGCAGGGCGGCCGCGAGCAGCTTGGAATCAAGCATCGGTGCGTGCGGCGTGTCCGGTGCACGCTGCTCGGATTCCGATGGAATGCCGGAAATCGCGTCCGCGAGTGTCGGGACTTTCGCCTCGGTACCCATGGGTCCTTCGCCCGCAACCAGCCAGAGCAGCGAGATGCCGAGAGTCCGCGCCATGATGACGCAGCGCTCGCGCGAGATATCGCTGCGACCATCGCGCCAGCTGCGCACCGCTCCTTCGGAAAAACCGCACTGTTCGGCGATGACGCCAGTTCCGCCTTGAAGTTCGATCAACTGTTGCATGCGTGCCGACAGTCCGCGTGCGGGATGGGGCACGCGTTCCGTCGACAGCGGCGACTCCGGCGCAAACGGCGCCACCACGCGCATCGTGGGTGGTTGCTTCAGCGGTGCAGCGCGAGCAATGGGGTCGTTGCGCATGAGGTTGTTTGCATGGTCTGCATCCGCGTGCACGCGAGGTGGGCGCGGTTCAATGCAAGGCGCAATCGTCGGCATAGTGGTGGTCTCCGTGGGGAATCAGCCTTATCCGAGACTGAAAACGAAGCTGGGCGGGGGGAGGGATTTTTTCCGATGTCAACATTTCGTTACAAAAGCGTCTTTTTTTGTAGCGTAGTGACCGGAGCCGATTCGATACATAACCAATTCCGCGGAATCGGGTAATGCCAATTCGCCAGGCAGAGACAAGCCGCTCGCGGAAAGGAGCGCAGTCAGGCCGCATCGGCCGCATGTCCTCGCACCCTGTAAACGAGATGCAGGCGAAGGTGTTTGCATCCGCCGAGGCCGACCGTCGCGCATGGCATGTGCTGCATCGACGATGGCCGTGCGGGACGCTGCCGTTTGTGCTGAATGGGTCGGGCGATTGTCGGCCGCAGCCAGTGCGCCGATGCCGCCGAGCTGAATCGTCAGCAGCATCGTGCACGTAGCTTGGTCGGCGTGCCGATCGCCTGGGCTATGCGCCGCGCGTCATCGGCGGCGATGCGCAGAAGATGACGCTGGCCCAGGCCAATCGCGCGGGTTGAGTGCAGGCAGAAGGAGCGGATTGCCCGGAGCGAAGTCATGCCGCTCCGGGTGATGCCGGCAGGAAGAGTAGCCCTTAGGCTTCTACTTCAGCTGGTCCCACAAAAAATCGTAGGCCATCGCGTGCATGTGCGCGGACTGCCGGTTGTCCGCGCCGGCGCCGTGTCCGCCTTCGAGATTCTCGTAGAACCACACGTTCGGGTGGCCTTGCGCCTGCATCCGCGCGGCCATCTTGCGCGCCTGCACCGGGCCGACGCGGTCGTCGCTGGTGGCGGTGTAGAACAGCACCGGCGGATAGTGGCCGCCCTGCTTCGCGTTCTGGTACGGCGAGAAGGTCTTGATGAAGTTCCAGTCGGCCGTATCCGGGTTGCCGTACTCGGCCATCCACGAGGCGCCGGCGGACAGGTGGATGTAGCGCTTCATGTCCAGCAGCGGCACTTCGCAGGCGATCGCACCGAACAGCTGCGGGTACATCGTGAGCATGTTGCCCATCAGCAGGCCACCGTTGCTGCCGCCTTCGGCGCCGAGGTGTTTCGCCGAAGTGACGCCGCGCCGGACCAGGTCCTCGGCCACTGCGGCGAAATCCTCGTAGGCACGCGGACGGTTTGCCTTCAGCGCAGCCTGGTGCCACTGCGGGCCGTACTCGCCGCCGCCGCGGATGTTCGCAATCACGTAGACGCCGCCACGCTCGAGCCAGGCGCGGCCGACGCTGCCGCTGTATTGCGGCTGCAGCGAGACCTCGAAGCCGCCGTAGCCGTACAGCAGGGTGCGGTTGGCGCCGTCCCGCCTGAGGTCCTTCGGGGCGATCTCGAAGTACGGCACGCGGGTGCCGTCCACAGACTTCACGAAGTGCTGGCTGACCGTGAACTTCGCCGCATCGAAGAACGCCGGCGCCTGCTTGACCGTCTCGGCCGCCGCGCCGCCCAGCACGCCGCGCTGCAGCGACGACGGCGCCAGGAAGCCGGTGACGTCGAGCCAGTACTCGTCGCTGTGGTCGGGGTCGGTGTCGACCACGTTGATCGTGCTCATCGCCGGCGCGCCCGCCATCGGCTCGCGCTTCCAGTCGCCGCCGGGCGCTGCCATCTGCGGTGGGGTCAGTACCTCCAGCCGGCTCTTGACGTCGTCCATCAGGTTGAGGATCAGGTGGTTCCTGGTCCAGGCGTACGAGTCCAGCGAGGTATGCGCGTCGGGTTCGAACAGCACGGTGAAGTGGCGCTTGCCGGCCATGAAGTTGTCGAACTGCGTCGCCAGCAGCGCGCCGGCGGGGTAGGTGGTGCCGTCGACGGTCCACGGCGAGCGGGTCCGCACCAGCAGCCAATCGCGATGGGCGTCGGCCTCCGCGTCGGCCGGCACTTCGACGCGGGCCAGCTTGCCTTCGACGCGCTGGTACAGGTCGCTGTGGTAGAAATCCCTGGCGACGGAAACGAAATCGCGCTCGTAGCCCGGCGTGCGGTCGTGGTACGCGCTGACCGCGAGGTCGCCCGGCTTGCCCTCGTACACCGTGCTGGCCGCCGCCAGCGGCGTGCCGCGCTTCCACTCCTTGGCGATGCGTGGGTAGCTCGATTCGGTCATCGAGCCGGGGCCGAAGTCGGTGCCGACGTAGAGGGTGTTTTCGTCGATCCAGCCGACCTGGCTTTTCGCCACCGGCAACTCGAAGCCGCGCTTCACGAATGCCTTGTGCGGAATGCTGAACTCGCGCACCACGGTCGCGTCGCCGCCGTCCGGCGACAGCGAGACCAGGCAGCGTTCGTACGCCGGCTTCAGGCATTCCACGCCCTTGAACACCCAGCGCTTGTTCTCGGCCTTGTTCAGCGCGTCGACGTCCAGCAGCACCTCCCACGCCGGCTCGGCCTTGCGGTACTCGGCCAGCGTGGTGCGCCGCCAGACGCCGCGCGGGTGCGCCTTGTCGCGCCAGAAGTTGTAAAGGTGGCCGCCCATGCGGTTGACGTAGGGGATGCGCGCCTCCGAGTCGAGCACTTCGAGAATGCTGTCGCGGGTGCGTGTGAATTCGGCGTTGTCGACGAACTGTTTCGCGGTCGCCGCGTTCTGCTGCTTCACCCAGTCCAGCGCGCGGTCGCCGTGGATGTCCTCCAGCCACAGGAACGGGTCGTCGCTGGCCGGAGCAGTGGCTGCGGGATCGGGTGTCGTGTCGCGGGCATGGATGTCGTTCATGCCCGTCAGTGTGACGCCGAGTGCCAGCGTCAGCCAGAGCGATTTCATCGTGTGCTCCCAGATGTGCGAGTGAACGTAATGGGCATGACGGGCGCGGCTCGTCGTCAGTCGAGCGTAACCGGCCGAGCGCACGGCTGCCTGTGACTAAAGTCAGGAGCGCGGGCCGGAAACAGGAATCCCGCCACGCGGGCGGGATTCCTGTCGTTGCGGTGGCAGGCTTACAGCAGCGGAATCAGCAGCAGCGCCACGATGTTGATGATCTTGATCAGCGGGTTCACCGCCGGGCCGGCGGTGTCCTTGTACGGGTCGCCCACGGTGTCGCCGGTGACCGCGGCCTTGTGCGCCTCGGAACCCTTGCCGCCGTGGTGGCCGTCCTCGATGTACTTCTTCGCGTTGTCCCAGGCGCCGCCGCCGGTGGTCATCGAGATGGCCACGAACAGGCCGGTGACGATGGTGCCGATCAGCACGCCGCCGAGCGCCTTCGGCCCGAGCAGCAGGCCGACCACGATCGGCACCGCCACCGGCAGCAGCGACGGCACGATCATCTCGCGGATCGCCGACTTGGTCAGCATGTCCACCGCGCGCGAATATTCCGGCTTGCCGGTGCCCTGCATGATGCCGGCGATGTCGCGGAACTGCCGGCGCACTTCCTCCACCACCGCGCCGGCGGCGCGGCCCACGGCCTCCATCGCCATCGCGCCGAACAGGTAGGGGATCAGACCGCCGATCAGCAGGCCGATGATCACCATGTGGTCGGACAGGTCGAAGGTGAATACCTCGCCCGGATGACTGGCCTGCAGGTTGTGCGTGTAGTCGGCGAACAGCACCAGCGCGGCCAGTGCGGCCGAGCCGATCGCGTAGCCCTTGGTCACCGCCTTGGTGGTGTTGCCGACCGCGTCGAGCGGATCGGTGACGCCGCGCACTTCCGGCGGCAGGTCGGCCATCTCGGCGATGCCGCCGGCGTTGTCGGTGATCGGGCCGTAGGCGTCCAGCGCCACGATCATGCCGGCCATCGACAGCATGGCGGTGGCGGCGATCGCGATGCCGTACAGGCCACCCAGGCCGTACGCGCCCCAGATCGCCACGCAGATCACCACCACCGGCATCGCGGTCGATTTCATCGACACGCCGAGGCCGGCGATGATGTTGGTGCCGTGGCCGGTGGTGGATGCCGCGGCGATGTGCTGCACCGGCTTGAACTGGGTGCCGGTGTAGTACTCGGTGATCCACACGATCGCGCCGGTCAGCGCCAGGCCGATCAGCGAGCAGCCCCACAGGTTCATCGCGCCGTGGCCGAAGTCGGGCATCAGCTGCATGGTGATCGGGTAGAACGCGGCGGCGGCGAGCACGGCCGAGACGATCACGCCCTTGTACAGCGCGCCCATGATCGAGCCGCCTTCCTTCACTTTGACGAACAGCGTGCCGATGATCGAGGCGATGATCGACACGCCGCCGAGCAGCAGCGGGTACAGCACCGCGTTGGCGCCCACCTCGCCGATCATCAGGCCGCCCAGCAGCATGGTGGCGATCACCGTCACCGCATAGGTCTCGAACAGGTCGGCGGCCATGCCGGCGCAGTCGCCCACGTTGTCGCCCACGTTGTCGGCGATCACCGCCGGGTTGCGCGGGTCGTCCTCGGGGATGCCGGCCTCGACCTTGCCGACCAGGTCGGCGCCGACGTCCGCACCCTTGGTGAAGATGCCGCCGCCCAGGCGCGCGAAGATCGAGATCAGAGAACTGCCGAACGCCAGGCCGACCAGCGCATGCAGCGCGGTTTCACCGGCGACGCCGAAATGGCCCAGCACCAGCCAGTAGCCGGCCACGCCGAGCAGGGCCAGGCCGACCACCAGCATGCCGGTGATCGCGCCGCCGCGGAATGCCACGTCCATCGCCGCGCCCAGGCCGCGTCGCGCCGCCTCGGCGGTACGTACGTTCGCCCGCACCGACACGTTCATGCCGATATAGCCGGCCGCCCCGGAAAGGATGGCGCCGATCAGGAAGCCGATCGCGGTCGGCCAGTTGAGAAAGAAACCGATCAGCAGCAACAGCACCACGCCGACCATGCCGATGGTGGTGTACTGGCGGTTGAGGTAGGCGCGTGCGCCTTCCTGGATGGCCGCCGCAATTTCCTGCATCCGTGCGTTGCCTGGCGATTGCGCCAGGATCCAGCGCGCGGAGAACGCGCCATACAAAACCGCCACCACCGCACACGCAACGACGATCCACCAGCCATACTGCTGCAGCATCGGAGCCTCCCCATGGGTTGTAAGTGGCCGTCCGGAACGGGCGGTCCCGGGGAGTATAGGCAGACGTTGCGGCGCAGGCCGTTGTGCGGCGCAGCGCCGTCCGGCAAAGAAAAGGGCCATGCACGAAAGGCATGGCCCCGATTCATTCACGTCGGCGCGGATTTATTGCAGCGCGATGTCCAGGATGATGCCGGTGGCGATCGCGACCAGCAGGTAGTCGTTGTTCGCGCGTACCCAGTGGTAGCCGCGCGGTGGCGGACGCAGGCGGTAGTAGCCGTAGTCGCGCACGACATAGGTCGGGCCGTAGTAGCGATGGCCGCGCTCCCAGCGCGGATGGTGGCGATAGTGCCGGTAGCCGTCGCGGTAGCCGTAGTCCCGGTAACCGTAGTAGCGGCGGGTGTCGTAGCGCCGGTAGTCGTGGCGGCGATCGTCGTGCCGGCGGTAGTCGCCGTGGCGGCCATCGTGGCGATGGTCGGCGTAGCCGTGGCCCTGGCCGCGGCGGTCGTGACCGTGACCGCCCTGGTCGGCCAGCGCGAGGCTGCCGGTGGTGAGCAGGGCGAATGCGATGAGCAGGCGACTGAAGAGTTTCATCTCAGGGCTCCTCCTTGGGTGTCGTGGCCGCGACAGCGCGGCGATCGACCCGGGCAGGACGGATCGTAGGAAGTTGCGGCTGAACGTAGTCCGATATCGGCGAAGCGGTTTCAGGTGGCGCTCAGCTTTGCGAAACCGGTCACGGAACCCGGCCGGTTCAGCGCCGGAACGCCGCCAGCTTCTTCGCCACCGCCACGTTCTTCAGCCGCACGTAGCGCGGCAGGCCATCCTTGCCGTATGGCAGCGGCGCCTCGCCGCGGATCAGCGGCGCCAGGTAACGGCGCGCCGCCGCGGTGATGCCGAAACCGTCGCGGCTGATGAAATTCTTCGGCATCTTCTTTTCGCGGTTGGCGATCTTCGCCAGCGGCGCCGGCGCGATCTTCCAGCGGTACGGCGCGTCGGCCGTGCGCACGATCACCGGCATCACCGCGTTCATGCCGGCCAGCGCGTAGTCGACCGCGGCCTGGCCGACCGCGTAGGCCTGTTCGGCGTCGACCTGCGAGGCGGCGTGCCGCGCCGAGCGCTGCAGGTAGTCGGGCAGCGCCCAGTGGTACTTGTAGCCGAGCTTTTCCTTCACCAGCGCCGCCAGCACCGGTGCCACGCCGCCGAGCTGGCTGTGGCCGAACGCGTCGCGCGTGCCCGCCTCGGCGAGGAACTGGCCGGCTGCGTTGCGCACGCCTTCGGAGGCGACCACGGTGCACCAGCCCACGCGCTCGACGGTGGCTTTCACCTTCGCCAGGAACGCCGCTTCGTCGAACGCGTTCTCGGGGAACAGGATGATGTGCGGCGGCGCGTCCGCGCCTTCGCCGGCCAGGCCGGCGGCGGCGGCGATCCAGCCGGCGTGGCGGCCCATCACTTCCAGGATGAACACCTTGGTCGAGGTTTCGGCCATCGAGGCCACGTCCAGGCTGGCTTCCAGCGTCGAGATCGCGGTGTATTTCGCCACCGAGCCG
This sequence comes from Rhodanobacter sp. LX-99, assembly GCF_018599185.1. Lineage (NCBI taxonomy): Bacteria > Pseudomonadati > Pseudomonadota > Gammaproteobacteria > Lysobacterales > Rhodanobacteraceae > Rhodanobacter > Rhodanobacter sp. LX-99. The sequence continues at coordinate 2,300,590 of NZ_JAHFVL010000001.1, forward strand.
AAGCCGGGGCAGCAGTCGGTGACGGCGAGGTCGTTGTCCACCGTCTTCGGCACGCCGATGCAGCGGATGTCGTAGCCCATCGTCTTGCCCAGCTGCGAGATCTTCAGCGCGGTATCGGCCGAATCGTTGCCGCCGTTGTAGAGGAACCAGCGGATGTCGTGCGCGCGGAACACCTCGATCAGCCGCTCGTACTCGGCGCGGTTCTCGTCCAGCGACTTCAGCTTGTAGCGGCACGAGCCGAACGCGCCGCCGGGGGTGTGGCGCAACGCGGCGATCGCGGCGGCCGATTCCTTCGAGGTGTCGATCAGCTCTTCGCGCAGCGCGCCGAGGATGCCGTTGCGCGCGGCGTACGCCTTCACGCCCTTGCGGCGGGCGGCCTCGATCACGCCGGCGGCGGTGGCGTTGATCACGGCGGTGACGCCGCCGGACTGGGCATACAGCAGGTGACCGGTGACGGCGGGCGAACGGCGGCTCGGGCTCATGGGATCCTCGATCAGGCGGTGGTAAGGATGGCGGTGGCTGTCGGCAAATCTTTTTCTGCAACAAGCACTTGGCTGGGTGCGACGAAGGTCTCTGTTTGACGGCACCCGGTGCAGCGGCTAATTTGACGGACAATTCTGTGCGTCGGGCGGGTTGTCGCAGTGTGCGGCGGCCCGCCGAACTTGTGGAGCATTATGCGACTCGTCCTACTTGGTGCGCCCGGCTCGGGCAAAGGTACGCAGGCGGCCCGGCTGAAGGCGGCGCTGGGCGTTCCGCATATCTCGACCGGCGACATGCTGCGCGCCGCCGTCGCCGCCGGTACCGCGATGGGGCTCAAGGCCAAGGCGGTGATGGACGCCGGCCAACTGGTTTCCGACGACATCCTGCTCGGCATGCTGGAAGAGCGCCTCGCCCAGGCCGACGCGAAAGCCGGTTTCATCCTCGACGGTTATCCGCGCAACCTGGCCCAGGCCGATGCGCTCGACCACCTGCTGGCCAAGCTGGGCCAGCCGCTGGATGCGGTGGTGAAGCTGGACGTGCCGAACGAGGCGATCATCGGGCGCTGCGAGATCCGCTTCAAGGCCGAAGGCCGTGCCGACGACAACCCGGACACCGTGCGCAAGCGCCTGGCCATCTATGCCGAGCAGACCGCGCCTGTGGCGGACTTCTACGCCAGCCGCGGCAAGCTGCAGGTGGTGGACGGCGTCGGCGAGCTGGCCGAGGTCACCGCGCGGATCGAGCGCGCGCTGCAGAACGAAGCCGCCGCGGCGAACGGCTGAGCACACGTCCCGCTCCCTGCAGAGCGGGCTTCAAGGAACCGCTCACCATGCGTCTGCACATCCTCGGCATCTGCGGCACCTTCATGGGCGGGGTCGCCGCGCTCGCGCGCGAGCTGGGCCACACGGTCGAAGGTTCCGACGCGAACGTCTATCCGCCGATGAGCACCCAGCTGGAGGCGTTGGGCATCGGCCTGATGAGCGGCTACACCGCCGAACACCTGCAGCCCGGGCCTCAGCACGCCCAGCCCGACCTGGTGGTTGTCGGCAATGCGATGACCCGCGGCAATCCGGCCGTCGAATACATGCTCGATGCGCGCCTGCGCTACATCTCCGGCCCGCAGTGGCTGGGCGAGACGGTGCTGGCCGAGCGCACGGTGCTTGCCGTGGCCGGCACCCATGGCAAGACCACCACGACCAGCCTGCTGGCGCATCTGCTGGAAAGCGCGGGCCTCGCGCCGGGCTTCCTGGTCGGCGGCGTGCCGGGCAATTTCGGTGTGTCGGCGCGGCTCGGGCAGGGCAAGCCGTTTGTGATTGAAGCGGACGAATACGACACCGCGTTCTTCGACAAGCGTTCGAAGTTCGTGCACTACCGCCCGCGCATCGCGATCCTCAACAACCTCGAATACGACCACGCGGACATCTTCCCCGACGTGGCCGCGATCCAGCGCCAGTTCCATCACCTGGTGCGCACCGTGCCGGGCAACGGCCGGCTGATCGTCAACGCGCACGACGAGCGGCTCGCCGAGGTGCTGGCGATGGGCTGCTGGACGCCGGTGGAAACCTTCGGTATCGGCCGCGGCGACTGGCGGGCCATGCTGGTCGAAGCGGATGGCTCGGCGTTCACCGTAAGTCACAACGGCGAACCGATCGGTGAGGTGCGCTGGTCGCTGCTGGGCAATCACAGCGTGATGAACGCGCTCGCCGCACTCGCCGCGGCCGCGGCCGCGGCTGCCGGCGCCGACCCGCGTGCGCTGTTGCCGGCGTTCGCCAGCTTCGAGAGCGTGAAGCGGCGGATGGAACTGGTCGGCGAAGTGGACGGCGTGCGCGTCTACGACGACTTCGCCCATCACCCCACCGCGATCGCCACCACCCTGGCCGGGCTGCGCGCGAAGGTCGGCCAGGCGCGCATCCTGGTGGCGCTGGAGCCGCGCTCCAATTCGATGCGCCAGGGCGCGCACGCCGCGGCGCTGGCGCCGTCGCTGGCCGACGCCGATGCGGTGGTGTTCCTGCATCGCCCCGAGTTGTCGTGGGATGCCGGCCGCATCACCGCGGCGCTGGGCGGGCGCGGCACGACGGCGCCGTCGGTCGATGCGCTGATCGCCGCCTTGCGTGCGCAGGCACGGCCCGGCGACCAGGTGATCTTCATGTCCAACGGCGGTTTCGAAGCGGCGCCGCGCCGTTTCGTGGAAAGCCTGCGGCAAGCCTGAGCCGGGTCGCGGCTGACCACGGCGCCCGCTCTGGTTACACTCGCCGGATGGTTGCCCAGTCCCAGTCGCCGCTCGTCGAGATGCCCCTGTTTCCGCTGGCCTCCGTGCTGTTTCCCGGCGGCCAGCTGCAATTGCGCATCTTCGAGCCGCGCTATCTCGACCTGGTGCGGGAGTGCACGCGTCACGGCACCGGCTTCGGCGTGTGCCTGATCCTGCAGGGACAGGAAGTGGGCGAGCCGGCGGTGCCGGCGGCGATCGGCACGATCGCGCGGATCAGCGATTTCCATCGCGACGACGACGGCCTGCTCGGCATCGTCGCCGAAGGCGGCGCGCGTTTCCGTGTCGCGCGCAGCCGGGTGCGCTCCGATGGCCTGCTGCGTGGCGACGTGGAGGTCTGGCCGGACGAACCGGAGCTGCAGGTGCCGGTGGAGTTTGCGCTGCTGCAGACCATCCTCGAGAGGCTGATCGAGACGATGGCGCCACACTGGCGCGATGCGCCGCGCAGCGCCTACGACGACGCGAGCTGGCTGGGCTTCCGGCTGGCCGAGCTGCTGCCGCTGGACGCCGGCGAACAGCAGCGCATGCTCGAACTGAATGATCCGGTGCAACGGCTGGCCGAGTTGCGCGACATCCTGCCGCGCTTCCAGAAGCCGTGAACCAGCCGACGGGCTTTACACTGGCCGGGTTTCTCTCGCACCCGTGATGGAGTGACGCGCATGGCCAGTCTTGCCGGCAAGACCTTGTTCATCAGCGGTGCCTCGCGCGGCATCGGCCTGGCGATCGCGCTGCGCGCCGCGCGCGACGGCGCGAACATCGTGATCGCGGCCAAGAGCGGCGTGCCGAATCCGAAGCTGCCCGGCACCATCCACACCGCGGCGGCGGCGGTCGAGGCGGCCGGCGGCAAGGCGCTGGCGCTGCAGGTGGATATCCGCGAGGAAGCGCAGGTCGTGGCCGCCGCCGCCCAGGCGGCCGAACGCTTCGGCGGCATCGACATCGTGGTGAACAACGCCAGCGCGATCTGGCTGGCCGGTACCGCCGACACGCCGATGAAGCGCTACGACCTGATGCAGCAGGTCAATACCCGCGGCACCTTCCTGGTCACCCGCAGTTGCCTGCCGTACCTGAAGCAGGCGGCCAATCCGCATGTGCTGATGCTGTCGCCGCCGCCGAATCTCGATCCGAAATGGTTCGCGCCGCACACCGCCTACACCATCGCCAAGTACGGCATGAGCCTGTGCGTGCTTGGCATGAGCCCGGAGTTCGCGCCGCTCGGCATCGCGGTGAACGCGCTGTGGCCGCGCACGGTGATCGCCACCGCGGCGATCGGCATGATCGACGGCGTGAGGGCCGAACAGTGCCGCACACCGGAGATCGTGGCCGATGCCGCCCATGCGATCCTGATCCGTCCGGCACGCGACTACACGGGCCACTTCGCGATCGACGAAGAGATCCTGCGCGAAGCGGGGGTCAGCGATTTCGACGGCTATGCCGTGCAGCCGGGTACGCCGCTGCTGCCGGACCTGTTCCTGGACTGAGAGCCCGGCTCTCGCGACCAGGGCGAAACCCGGCAGCGATCAAGGTGATTCGCCTATGTCCGCAGGCGCCGTCCCTTCCCAGGCGGTCGTCCAGAAGATTTTGTTTTTTCACATATTGCCCATTTTTTCGGGCGTATATTGCGTGACGCACATCACACTTTTGCAGCAACCGGGGCGCAGGATGCGGCTGCAAGAGTCAGCGGGATCGCACGCCAGCCCGGCGTGTCGTCCCGAACCGCAACTGCGACCTTGGGGACAGGGGGGTCAGTGCCATGACGGACAATCAGGTAGCCAGGCGTTGCGTGGTCTGGTTCGGCCAGCCGACGGATGAGGAATGCGCCTGCCTGGCGCGGGCTGGCTGGCGTACCAGGATCGGCGATGCGCAATTGCGGGGCGGCGTGGGCATGCGGCGCGACGATATCGTGGTGGCCATGGCCGATCTGCGCCGCAGCGATGCCGACACGGTGCAGGCGATGGCCCAGTTGATGGCCAACCACCCGTGGCTGCCCTGGCTGGCCCTGGTGTCCCAGGAGACCGCCGCCAATACGCCGGAAGTGGAACGCATCCTGCGCGCCAGCGTGGACTTCTTCACGGCGCCAGTCGACATGAAGCGCCTGACCGATACCCTGATGAAGTGCGGCAAGGGCTGGACGCCGGCCGCGGAAAAGGCGGATATCCCCGGCATCATGGCCGCGCAGAGCCCGGCGATGTGCGCCACGGTGGCCAGCCTGCGCAAATATGCGCCGGTGGACCTGCCGGTGCTGATCACCGGCGAGACCGGTAGCGGCAAGGAAGTGGCGGCGCGTGCGCTGCACGCCCTGTCGGCGCGTCGCGAGCGGCCCTTCGTCGCCATCAATTGCGGTGCGTTGCCGCCGAACCTGGTGCAGTCCGAACTGTTCGGCCACGAGCGCGGCGCCTTCACCGGCGCGAATGCGCGGCGCATCGGACATTTCGAGGCCGCCTGCGGCGGCACGGTGTTCCTCGACGAGATCGGCGACTTGCCGCCCGATGCCCAGGCCAGCCTGCTGCGCCTGTTGCAGGAAGGCACGCTGGTGCGCGTGGGCTCGAGCCAGCCGGTCAAGCTGGACGTGCGCGTGCTGGCCGCCACGCACGTGGACCTGGAGTCGGTGGTGGCGCAGGGCGGCTTCCGCGAGGACCTGTACTACCGGCTCAACGTGCTGCGTCTGCGCATGCCCGCATTGCGCCAACGCGGGGGCGACGTCGAGCTGCTCGCGCAGAATTTCCTGGACGCATTCCGTCTCCGCCACCCGGGCCGTGCCCGCACGTTCAGCGGCAGCGCGCGGCAGGCCATGCGCGAATTCGACTGGCCCGGCAATGTGCGCGAGCTGCTCAATCGCGTGCAGCGTGCCGCGGTCGTCGCCGAGGGCACGCTGATCAGCGCGGCCGATCTCGACCTGCAGGATGCGCAGCCCTCTGCCACTCCTCGTTCCAGCCTCGGCCTGACGCGTGTTTCGGCCGAGCGCGAGGCGGTGCTGAACTGCCTGCGCGAAAGCCGCTACAACATCAGCGAATGCGCGCGGCGACTCAACGTGTCGCGGGTCACCGTGTATCGCCTGTGCAAGAAGCACCGGCTGGAACTGGACGGGTTGCGGGGCAATGGCCTCCCCTTTCGCGCTGGACGACCCGTCGCAAGTGTGAACGCCACCAGGCGGCCGGTGATTCAGAACATGTAGGGAATCCTGAAAGCCAGCGGCATCTGGCGGTTGCGCGGCATCGGGCGCGGGCGTTCCTCGTCGATGCGGTGCCGCGGCTGCGCATGCCGAGTGATTCCACGTAGTGCTTGACGCCAAGCATGGGGAAGCAGCGCTGTTTCATCCACTCCACATCGGCGACGCCGCAGTTGTGGTCACGTCGCATCGACGACTTCCCGTGAATTCGTTCCCTGAGGAGGAAGTCCCCCCGGCCCGCAGGGGACAGGCCGGGGGGGTTCCGTTGGTGCCCGGCTACAGGTTGCCGGGTTACCGCCCTCGTTAGCCGCTTGCGCGGCTTTCCGTGTCATTCGCCGCCACCGCCCGAGGGCGGTGGGGTTGCCGTGTCCGGTTGCGCCACGGCCTGCGCCAGGCTGTTCGTCTGCCGAGCGCGCGGGCTATCCCGTACCGGGGCGACGGATCGACCATCAGCGCCATTCCCGGCGGCGCCGGGTGATGCGCCGGACGCGTGGAGACGTCGGCCAGGAGCACGACATCCCCCGGCCGGGCCTTCACGGCCTGCTGGGCGTCGGCGGCAAGCAGGCTGGCTGGCAGCAGCGCACCCAGCGTCAGCACGGTGCAGTCTCGATGAACCGACGACGGTGGCACGGATACATGACGCTTCCTCGGCATGGGTCCCCACGCCGGATGAGCAATCCACGTGCCATTCGCGACAAAGCCCGTTGCAGCGCGGTTTGCGGCGATCGGGCTCGGTTCGAGCCGTGGCGTCGTCGTATCGTCGCGGATACACCGGCGATCCGCGTCGGGCGGCGCGTGCGCGTGGCGGTGCGCTGCAACTGCGTTGTGATGGGTTGTAACGCGGGCGATACAGTCCGTCGGCAGGTGTTACAACGGCAGGCGTGATTGTGCGTGGCCGCGGCGTGGCTCTACGATGCGCGCCACGCAACACCCGTCGTCCATCCAGCGGTCCGCGCCGCCACCTCGAGAACCCCCATGCACGAACAACCCTCTGCCCTGATCGAACTCGGCAAGCGCTACTGGCTGCCGGTATACAAGCCGCGCGAACTGGTGCTCGACCACGGCAAGGGCGCCCGGGTGTGGGATACCGAAGGCCGCGATTATGTGGACTTCGGCGCCGGCATCGCGGTAAACGCACTCGGCCACCAGGACCCGGATCTGCTTGCCGCGCTGGTCGCGCAGGCGCACAAGTTGTGGCACAGCAGCAACGTGTTCTACACCGAGCCGCCGCTGCGGCTGGCCGAGGAGCTGGTGCGCGCCTCGCATTTCGCCGAGCGCGTGTTCCTGTGCAATTCGGGCGCCGAAGCGAACGAGGCGGCGATCAAGCTGGTGCGCAAGTGGGCGGCGTCGAAGGGGCGCGCGCCGGAGCAGCGCGGCATCCTCACGTTCAGGGGATCGTTCCACGGCCGCACGCTGGCCACGGTCACCGCCACCGCGCAGCCGAAGTACCAGGCGGGCTACGAGCCGTTGCCGGCGGGTTTCGGCTACGCGGATTTCAACGATGTCGCCGCACTGGAGGCGGCGTTCGCCACGGGCGACATCGCCGCCGTGATGCTGGAGCCGGTGCAGGGCGAAGGCGGCGTGCTGCCGGCCGCGCCGGGTTTCCTCAAGCGCGTCCGCGAACTATGCGATCAGCATGACGCGCTGCTGGTGCTGGACGAGATCCAGTGCGGCATGGGCCGCACCGGAACGCTGTTCGCGCACGCGCACGACGACGTCACGCCGGACATCGTGACCCTGGCCAAGGCGCTCGGCTGCGGCTTTCCGATCGGTGCGATGCTGGCCGGCCCGAGGGTGGCCGAGGTGATGCAGTACGGTGCGCACGGCACCACCTTCGGCGGCAATCCGATGGCCGCCGCGGTCGCACGTGTCGCGCTGGCCAAGCTGGCCTCGCCGGCAGTGCTGATGAACGTGGAGCGGCAGGCGAACGACCTGCGCGCCGGGCTGGCCCGGATCAATCGCGAGTTGCCGGTATTCGCCGAGGTGCGCGGTCGCGGCCTGATGATCGGCGCGGTGCTGGCGGATGCCTACAAGGGCGAGGCGGGAGCGATCCTCGACTGTGCCGCCGCGCATGGCCTGCTGCTGCTGCAGGCTGGGCCCGACGTGCTGCGCTTCGTGCCGCCGCTGACGATCACCGACGAAGAACTGGCGGAGGGCCTTGCGCGCCTGCACGCGGCCTTGGACGACTTTGTGGCAGGCTGAGTCGAGACTCTCGTACCGCCCGCCAATCAGGAGCATACCGATGAAATATCTGCACACCATGGTGCGCGTGCGCGATCTCGACGCATCGCTGCGTTTCTATTGCGAAGGCCTCGGCTTGCGCGAGGTGCGCCGCAAGGAAGTGCCGGAGGGCAAGTACACGCTGGTGTTCCTGTCGGCGCCGGACAGTCCCGAGGCCGAGATCGAGCTGACCTGGAACTGGGACTCGCCGGAGGACTACGGTTCGGCGCGCAACTTCGGCCATCTGGCATTCCGCGTCGAGGACATCTACGCCACCTGCGCGCGCCTGCAGGCGATGGGCTGCACCATCCACCGCCCGCCGCGCGACGGCCACATGGCCTTCGTGCGCTCGCCCGACCTGATCTCGATCGAGCTGCTGCAGGAAGGCCATCTGCCGCCGCGCGTGCCGTGGGCGTCGATGCCGAATACCGGCAGCTGGTGAATCAGCCCTTCGCGTCGCGCAGGGCGCCACGCGCGGCTTCCAGCGTGTCGGCGATGTCCTGGTCGGTGTGCGCACTGGACATGAAGCCGGCCTCGAACGCCGATGGCGCCAGGTACACGCCGCGCTTCAGCATGCCGTGGAAGAAACGGTTGAACAGCGCCACGTCCGCCGCCGTCGCCTGCGCGTAGCTCCGCACTTTTTCGGTGCTGAAGAACAGGCCGAACATGCCGCCCACGCGGTTGGTGCTGAACGCGACGCCTTCGCCGTCGGCCACCGACTGCAAGCCATCGCAGAGCAGGCGCGTGCGAGCGGCCAGCTTGTCGTGGAAGCCGGGCGCCTGGATCAGCTCCAGCATCGCCAGGCCCGCCGCCATCGCCACCGGATTGCCGCTCAGCGTACCGGCCTGGTAGATCGGGCCGGCCGGGGCGATCTGTTCCATCAGTTCGCGGCGGCCGCCGTAAGCGCCCACCGGCATGCCGCCGCCGATGATCTTGCCGAAGGTGGTGAGGTCCGGTGTCACGCCGTAGTGCGCCTGCGCGCCGCCGAGCGCCACGCGGAAACCGGTCATCACCTCGTCGAAGATCAGCAGCACGCCGTACTGCGTGCACAGTTCGCGCAGGCCCTGCAGATAGCCATCGACCGGCGGGATGCAATTCATGTTGCCGGCGACCGGCTCGATGATCAGGCCGGCGATCTCGTTGCCCTGTTCGGCGAACAATGCCTTCGCGGCGTCGAGGTCGTTGTACGGCAGGGTCAGGGTGAGGTCGGCGTTCGCCTTCGGCACGCCCGGCGAGGTCGGCACGCCGAAGGTCAGCGCGCCGGAGCCGGCCTTGACCAGGAAGCTGTCGCCGTGGCCGTGGTAGCAGCCTTCGAATTTCACGATCTTCGCCCGGCCGGTGGCGCCGCGGGCAAGGCGGATCGCCGACATCGTCGCCTCGGTGCCGGAGTTGACCATGCGCACCATCTCGACCGAGGGAACCAGCCGGGTGATCGTCTCGGCCATGGTCACCTCGGCCGGGCAGGGCGTGCCGAACGACAGGCCATGCTGCACCGCGCGTTCGACCGCCTCGCGCACGGCGGGATGGTTGTGGCCGACGATCATCGGCCCCCACGAGCCGACGTAGTCGATGTAGCGCGTGCCTTCGACGTCCCACAGGTACGCGGCGTCCGCCCGTGCGGTGAAGAACGGCTCGCCGCCGACCGACTTGAACGCGCGCACCGGCGAGTTCACGCCGCCGGGCATCAGCTTCAGGGCGCGCTGGAAAAGTTCGTGGTTGGTCATCGTGCGGATTCTCGGTCGAGGGAGTACAGGTCGGCGAAACGTCGCGCGGCGGCGCGCACATCGGCAGCGGCGAACAGGGCGGTGATCGCGGCCAGGTATTCGGCGCCGGCTTCGACCAGCGAAGCGCCATTGTCCGGCGTGATCCCGCCGATCGCCACCCGCGGCACGCCGAGCGCGGCGCTTTGTCTCAGCAGGTCGATCGGGACGCGCGCTGCCAGCGGCTTGGTGGGCGAGGGAAAGAATGCGCCGAACGACACGTAGCTGGCGCCGGCGCGCGCGGCGGCCTGCGCACGCGGCAGCGAGCCGTAGCACGACACGCCGACGATCGCGTGTTCGCCCAGCACGGCACGCACGGCGACCGGATCGTCGTCGTCGCGGCCCAGATGCACGCCGCTGGCGCCAACGGCCAGAGCCAGCGCGATATCGTGGTCGATGATCAGCGGCACGCCGTGGGCATGACACAACTGTGCGAGCGCCGTCGCTTCGGCACGGCGCCGCGCCGTGTCGTCGCTCAAGTCGCGGTATTGCAGCAGCCTCGTGCCGCCGGCCAGTGCTTGCGCGACGACGTCGAGCAGATCGGCGCGCGGCCCATCGGTGATGGCGTACAGGCCGCGGCCCGGGTGGGGTGGGGGCATCATCAAATCATGGCCTCGCGAGCGTGGTGGAAAGGGTGGCGACGTCGTCGCGCTTTCGTATTGTCGGGCGAGTTGCGAGAATGCTCCATTCCCCAGAGATCCGAAGAAGCCTGATCATGAGCCAGAGTTCCACCGAAACCGCCTTGCGCAAATGGATGTGCGTCGTCTGCGGCTACATCTATGACGAAGCCGTGGGCGTGCCCGATGAAGGGATTCCCGCCGGTACTCGCTGGGAAGATGTGCCCGATACCTGGACCTGCCCGGATTGCGGCACCACCAAGGACGATTTCGAGATGATCGAGCTCGACTGAGCGCCGATTCCTGCCCGCAAACGGCCCGATCCCGTCAGTGCATTGACCGGGCCGCCTGCTCTGATGTTCCTGCGCCCGGCCACGCGGCGCGCCATACGGGGAACATCCCATGCAACAGTTCATTCCGCTCGAAGACGACTGGGACGCACTGGAAAACCTGCGTCCCGAAGACCTGATTCCCTATCGTGTCGGCATGCTCGACGCGCCGCGTGCAGCCGCTCAGCGCACCGGCCCGATGTCGCCGTCGATCTTCAGCGCGTCGCCCAGCTTCGCCCCGATGCGCTGCGCCGTGCCGGCAGACAGCTCCAGTACGTAGATCGCCGGCGCGTCGCTGGGATAGGTCGGGCAGGGATCGGCCTTGCATGGCGGCACGTCCAGCCGCATCGAGACCAGTCGGCGCTCCGCATCGAAATACAGGATGTCCAGCGGGATCAGCGTGTTCTTCATCCAGAACGCCTGCGGCCCGGTGTAGGGAAACACGAACAGCATGCCGTGGTCGGGCGCCAGCGTGGTGCGCATCATCAGGCCGCGCTGTCGACTGGCGTCGTCGGTGGCGAGCTCCACCGAAAAACGCTGCCCATGCAGCTCGACCGCCGGCTTTGCGGACTGCGCGGGGGCGCTGCCGGAACAGCCGGCCAGCAGGAAGAGCATCGGGACAATCCATCGTTTCATCGCAGGCACTCGTCGCGGGCGGGAAGACGCGAGGAGCAGTGTAGCGCTGCGGCCAACTGCGCTTCTGAGAGAAAAGTGCATGCGCCCCCTTCCCAGATGCGCGGCGCGGCGCTATGATTCTCGCCCCTTCGACGAGGCGCCCTTTCGCGAAGGTTTCCGCAACACTCCACGCTGAAAAATTTCTTGGCTGAAGGTGTTGACGGTGTAGAAAAGCGATGTAGAATGGGCGGCTCACCCGGGACGAAAGGTTGCGGGGTGATCACCGAAACGGTGGTCGGCGAGAAGATCTTTGACAGTGTGCGCAGGTGAATTGTGTGGACGTCTTGTGCTGGAGGGTTGCGACCTGTCCAAGCAATGCAAGCGTCCCACCAAGTAAAAAGTCAGTAATGAGTTTGGATTGGTTGGGAAGAACGCTTCAGAAAGATAGATCGTCTCCGGACGATCGAAAACTTAAGTGAAGAGTTTGATCCTGGCTCAGATTGAACGCTGGCGGCATGCCTAACACATGCAAGTCGAACGGCAGCACAGAGGAGCTTGCTCCTTGGGTGGCGAGTGGCGGACGGGTGAGTAATGCATCGGGACCTACCCAGACGTGGGGGATAACCTCGGGAAACCGGGACTAATACCGCATACGTCCTACGGGAGAAAGCGGGGGACCTTCGGGCCTCGCGCGGTTGGACGGACCGATGTGCGATTAGCTAGTTGGTAGGGTAATGGCCTACCAAGGCGACGATCGCTAGCTGGTCTGAGAGGATGATCAGCCACACTGGGACTGAGACACGGCCCAGACTCCTACGGGAGGCAGCAGTGGGGAATATTGGACAATGGGCGCAAGCCTGATCCAGCAATGCCGCGTGTGTGAAGAAGGCCTTCGGGTTGTAAAGCACTTTTATCAGGAACGAAATACCACGGGTTAATAACCTGTGGGGCTGACGGTACCTGAGGAATAAGCACCGGCTAACTTCGTGCCAGCAGCCGCGGTAATACGAAGGGTGCAAGCGTTAATCGGAATTACTGGGCGTAAAGGGTGCGTAGGCGGTTGTTTAAGTCTGTCGTGAAATCCCCGGGCTCAACCTGGGAATGGCGATGGATACTGGGCAGCTAGAGTGTGTCAGAGGATGGTGGAATTCCCGGTGTAGCGGTGAAATGCGTAGAGATCGGGAGGAACATCAGTGGCGAAGGCGGCCATCTGGGACAACACTGACGCTGAAGCACGAAAGCGTGGGGAGCAAACAGGATTAGATACCCTGGTAGTCCACGCCCTAAACGATGCGAACTGGATGTTGGTCTCAACTCGGAGATCAGTGTCGAAGCTAACGCGTTAAGTTCGCCGCCTGGGGAGTACGGTCGCAAGACTGAAACTCAAAGGAATTGACGGGGGCCCGCACAAGCGGTGGAGTATGTGGTTTAATTCGATGCAACGCGAAGAACCTTACCTGGCCTTGACATGTCCGGAATCCTGCAGAGATGCGGGAGTGCCTTCGGGAATCGGAACACAGGTGCTGCATGGCTGTCGTCAGCTCGTGTCGTGAGATGTTGGGTTAAGTCCCGCAACGAGCGCAACCCTTGTCCTTAGTTGCCAGCACATCATGGTGGGAACTCTAAGGAGACTGCCGGTGACAAACCGGAGGAAGGTGGGGATGACGTCAAGTCATCATGGCCCTTACGGCCAGGGCTACACACGTACTACAATGGTCGGTACAGAGGGTTGCCATACCGCGAGGTGGAGCCAATCCCAGAAAGCCGATCCCAGTCCGGATCGGAGTCTGCAACTCGACTCCGTGAAGTCGGAATCGCTAGTAATCGCGGATCAGCTATGCCGCGGTGAATACGTTCCCGGGCCTTGTACACACCGCCCGTCACACCATGGGAGTGGGTTGCTCCAGAAGGCGTTAGTCTAACCGCAAGGAGGACGACGCCCACGGAGTGGTCCATGACTGGGGTGAAGTCGTAACAAGGTAGCCGTATCGGAAGGTGCGGCTGGATCACCTCCTTTCAAGAAATGACGGCGTGAGTCTTCACGCAAGACGTCCACACAAGACACCTGTACTTTACGCAAAGTCCCTTTTGCGAAGAGCAAAACCGGCCATCCATGGCCGGACTCTTCAACAAAAGCCGGTCCGAACCCAGGTTCGAGGCAGGCTGGCGTAGGTTCTGGGGCTCGATCTCTGGGTCTGTAGCTCAGGTGGTTAGAGCGCACCCCTGATAAGGGTGAGGCCGGTGGTTCGAGTCCACCCAGACCCACCATTACCTCACGCGAGTCCATCCGCGAAGGGCAGATCAAGACCGCCCTTCCCTGGGCGGACTCCTCAAGGGGCCTTAGCTCAGCTGGGAGAGCACCTGCTTTGCAAGCAGGGGGTCGTCGGTTCGATCCCGACAGGCTCCACCATCAAGCGCCGCGTGAAGTATCAGCACACCCAAGATTTTGAAATCATCCGGCATTGAGGCCGGTGTGATGTTCTTTGAAAACACGTAAACGAGTGACAAGCGTCTTGGTTCGAACCGAACCGAGACAAGTGTTAAGGCACGAAAACGAAGTAACTTGGCTGCACCTGAGGAGGGTGTAGGCCCCGAGGCGACTTGGGGTTATATGGTCAAGCGACTAAGCGTATACGGTGGATGCCTTGGCAGTCAGAGGCGATGAAGGACGTGGCAGCCTGCGAAAAGTGTCGGGGAGCTGGCAACAAGCTTTGATCCGGCAATGTCCGAATGGGGAAACCCACCGCGCAAGCGGTACCGTGCACTGAATACATAGGTGTACGGGGCGAACCCGGGGAACTGAAATATCTAAGTACCCGGAGGAAAAGAAATCAACCGAGATTCCCTGAGTAGCGACGAGCGAACGGGGACTAGCCCAAAAGCACATTGTGTTCTAGTCAAACGGCATGGAAAGGCCGGCCATAGATGGTGATAGCCCAGTCGACGAAAGGGCACTTTGTGTGAAATTGAGTAAGGCGGGGCACGTGAAACCTTGTCTGAACATGGGGGGACCATCCTCCAAGGCTAAATACTACTGACTGACCGATAGCGAACTAGTACCGTGAGGGAAAGGCGAAAAGAACCCCGGAGAGGGGAGTGAAATAGACCCTGAAACCGTATACGTACAAGCAGTGGAAGCCCGCAAGGGTGACTGCGTACCTTTTGTATAATGGGTCAGCGACTTACTGTCAGTGGCAAGCTTAACCGTATAGGGGAGGCGAAGAGAAATCGAGTCTGAATAGGGCGCATAGTCTCTGGCAGTAGACCCGAAACCGAGTGATCTATCCTTGGCCAGGTTGAAGGTGCGGTAACACGCACTGGAGGACCGAACCCACATCTGTTGCAATAGATGGGGATGAGCTGAGGATAGGAGTGAAAGGCTAAACAAACTCGGAGATAGCTGGTTCTCCTCGAAAGCTATTTAGGTAGCGCCTCGGACGAATCTTCCTGGGGGTAGAGCACTGTTATGGCTAGGGGGTCATCGCGACTTACCAAACCATGGCAAACTCCGAATACCAGGACAGACTATCCGGGAGACACACGGCGGGTGCTAACGTCCGTCGTGAAAAGGGAAACAACCCAGACCCGCAGCTAAGGTCCCAAAGTCATAGCTAAGTGGAAAACGATGTGGAAAGGCATAGACAGCCAGGAGGTTGGCTTAGAAGCAGCCATCCTTTAAAGAAAGCGTAATAGCTCACTGGTCGAGTCGGTCTGCGCGGAAGATTTAACGGGGCTAAGCTATGCACCGAAGCTCGGGGTGTGCACCTTTAGGTGTACGCGGTAGAGGAGCGTTCCGTAAGCCTGTGAAGGTGGATTGTAAAGTCTGCTGGAGGTATCGGAAGTGCGAATGCTGACATGAGTAACGATAATGGGGGTGAAAAGCCCCCACGCCGAAAGCCCAAGGTTTCCTCGCGCAACGTTCATCGGCGCAGGGTGAGTCGGCCCCTAAGGCGAGGCAGAAATGCGTAGTCGATGGGAAGCTGGTTAATATTCCAGCACTTTTCTACAGTGCGATGTGGGGACGGAGAAAGTTAGGTCTACCGGGCGTTGGTTGTCCCGGGGAAAGGCGGTAGGCATGGGTCTTAGGCAAATCCGGGGCCCTTTATGCCGAGCACCGAGACGAGTCCTATTTGGACGAAGTGACTGATACTACGCTTCCAGGAAAAGCCACTAAGCTTCAGCTGTAGAAAAACCGTACCGTAAACCGACACTGGTAGGCAGGGTGAGAATCCCAAGGCGCTTGAGAGAACTCGGGTGAAGGAACTAGGCAAAATGGCACCGTAACTTCGGGAGAAGGTGCGCCCATCGACGTGGTCACGTGCGTGACTGAGCGTTGATGGGTCGCAGTAACCTGGCCGCTGCGACTGTTTATCAAAAACACAGCACTCTGCAAACACGAAAGTGGACGTATAGGGTGTGACGCCTGCCCGGTGCTGGAAGGTTAATTGATGGGGTCAGCCGCAAGGCGAAGCTCTTGATCGAAGCCCCAGTAAACGGCGGCCGTAACTATAACGGTCCTAAGGTAGCGAAATTCCTTGTCGGGTAAGTTCCGACCTGCACGAATGGCGTAACGACAGCGGCGCTGTCTCCACCCGAGACTCAGTGAAATTGAATTCGCTGTGAAGATGCAGCGTTCCCGCGGCAAGACGGAAAGACCCCGTGAACCTTTACTATAGCTTTACACTGAACGTTGAGTTCTTCTGTGTAGGATAGGTGGGAGGCTTTGAAGCGCAGACGCCAGTTTGCGTGGAGCCATCCTTGAAATACCACCCTGAAGTGCTTGACGTTCTAACCTCGGCCCGTGATCCGGGTCAGGGACCGTGTATGGTGGGTAGTTTGACTGGGGCGGTCTCCTCCCAAAGAGTAACGGAGGAGCACGAAGGTACGCTCAGCGCGGTCGGACATCGCGCACTGTGTGCAATGGCATAAGCGTGCTTGACTGCGAGATCGACGGATCAAGCAGGTACGAAAGTAGGTCATAGTGATCCGGTGGTTCTGTATGGAAGGGCCATCGCTCAACGGATAAAAGGTACTCCGGGGATAACAGGCTGATACCGCCCAAGAGTTCATATCGACGGCGGTGTTTGGCACCTCGATGTCGGCTCATCACATCCTGGGGCTGTAGCCGGTCCCAAGGGTATGGCTGTTCGCCATTTAAAGTGGTACGCGAGCTGGGTTCAGAACGTCGTGAGACAGTTCGGTCCCTATCTGTCGTGGGCGTTGGAGATTTGAGGGGGGCTGCTCCTAGTACGAGAGGACCGGAGTGGACGTTCCGCTGGTGTTCGGGTTGTCATGCCCATGGCATTGCCCGGTAGCTACGAACGGAAGTGATAACCGCTGAAAGCATCTAAGCGGGAAGCACGCCCCAAGATGAGATCTCCCGAGAGCTTGACTCTCCTTAAGGCACCATCAAGACCAGGTGGTTGATAGGTCAGGTGTGGAAGCGCAGCAATGCGTTCAGCTAACTGATACTAATGAGCCGTGCGGCTTGACCATATAACCCCAAGTGGCTTCGCGGGTTTTAACGAAAGTCCGATTCGCATTCACCTCGACGCTTGTCACTCGTTTACGATTTATTGAAGCCGGCGCACTGGCGCTGCTTCAACCCCTTCCCTGGCGGCCATAGCGGCGTGGTCCCACCTGATCCCATCCCGAACTCAGAAGTGAAACGCGCATGCGCCGATGGTAGTGTGGCTTTGCCATGCAAGAGTAGGTCACCGCCAGGGGCTTTATCCTTAGAAGGCCTCCCCATCCGGGGAGGCCTTCGTCTTTTTGGCGTTTGCCGCGGCGATCGCCGATCGCCGGCTCACACGGCTCTCCG